>NZ_JBFUFP010000226.1:0-6572 GCF_056403375.1 Rhizobacter sp. P2_H2 | reverse complement strand
GCGTTGAAGCGCAGCAGGTCCTCGATCTGGCTCTGCAGCACGTGGGTGTTCTGGCGCAGGATGCGCGCGACCTCGCGCTGGTTCTCGCTCAGCTCGCCGGTGACGCCGTCTTCGAGCAGCGAGACGCCTTCGCGCAACGCGGCCAGCGGCGTCTTCAGCTCGTGCGAGACATGGCGCAGGAAACGCGACTTGTCGGAATCGAGTTCGGCCAGCCGCAGCCGCAGCCATTCGAGGCGGCGGCCGAGCAGGCGCACGTCGGTCGGGCCGCGGATGTCGATCGGCTGGTCGAGCCGGTTCTCGCCGAGGCTGACGACGGCGCGCTCCAGGTGCTTCAGCGGCCGCGCGAGCCACAGGCCGAAGCCGAGCGCCATCACGATCGAGATGCCGATCGCCGCGAGGATCTGCCGGCCGAGCTGGGTGCGGCCGGCCTCCAGCTCGCTCATCAGCACCTGGTTGCGGGTCTCGGTGGCCAGGCGCACCTGCTCGGCGATCGTGGCGTTGATCGACTCGAGCTCCCGGAATGCGGTGGTCACGGTGACCTCGCGCAGCCGGATCGCCGGATCGGGGCCGCTCAGCTGGGCCTCGATGTCGGATTCGGTGGCGCGCCAGTCGGCCGCCAGGTTCGACGGGATGCGGTTGTCGGCGAGGCGGGCGAGCGCCGAGGTGGCGTCGCGCGCGGCCTCCTCGAAGCGCTGGCGCAGCACCGGGTCGTCGAGCACCAGGTACTGGCGCGCGGCGCGTTCCATCGCGACGGTGCGCTCGGCCAGCACCTGCGCATCGGCGGTGTGCGCGACGGCCTGGCGCGCGCCCTCGCTGCTCTGGCGCAGCAGGCCTTCGAGCTGGAACAGGCCGCGCAGCGAGGCCGCGCTGAGCAGCGCGGCGATCAGCAGGAAGGCGACGAGCAGCAGCTGGCGGAAGGAGTAGCGGTTGAGGCTGAACATCAGCGGGGGATTGTGCCCGCCCCGATCAGTCGAACACCGGCAGCGCGTCGTCCTTCAAGGTGCCACGCACCTGCTCGAAGTCGGGCATCACCGAGCGCACCACGTCCCAGAAGCGCGGGCTGTGGTTCATCTCGCGCAGGTGCGCCAGCTCGTGTGCCACCACGTAGTCGATGCTCGGCATCGCGAAGTGGATCAAGCGCCAGTTCAGCCGGATCCGGCCGTCGGCGCTCGCGCTGCCCCAGCGCGTCTGCGCCGACGACAGGCTCAGCCGCGTGTAGCGCACGTTCAGCTGCGCCGCGAAATGCCGGCAGCGGTCTTCGAAGATGCGCCGCGCCTGCCGCTGCAGCCAGCTCTGCACCGCGTCGCGGATCTGCTCCGGCGTCGCGGTCTGCGGCAGCCCGACGTGCAGCGTGAGCCGCGGCACGCCCGGCAGCGCGGCCGCATCGGTGTTCAGGATGGCACCGGTGGCACGCGGATCCAGCACGACGATCACCGTCTCGCCGAGGAACGGGATGYCGGTGCCGTCGCGCCAGTCGACGCGGGCGGCCTGCAGCCGCTGCGCGCGCTGCTGCTGCTCGCCGAGCTTGCGCAGGATCCAGCCGGCCTTCTCGCGCAGCGCCGATTCGATGTCCTGCTGGCCGACCCATTTCGGCGCCGCCACGCTCAGGCCCTCGGTGCCGACGACGAAGCCGATGCTCTGGCGGCGCGCGCGGCGCAGCGCATAGCCGACCAGGTGGTCGTTCAGGCGGATCTCGCGCTGGGCCTGCGGATGGCGGAAGACCGCGGGCTGCAGGCTGGAGACGGGCGCAGGGGCGACGGGCGGTGGTGCCGCAGGGGCATCGACGACCGGCATGCGCGGCAGCGAGGGCCAGAGGGCCGCGGACACTGCCGGGGGCGACTCATCGAACAGCGACAGCTGTGGTTCTTCGGGGCCCGGCGCGCGTCGAGTCATGGGCCGCGATTCTAAGGGCGAGCTACGAAGGCGTGTACGCCCCGGGGTCGATGCGCCGCATCTCCCCTTCGATCCAGCCCTCGACCTCGCGCATCAGCTCGTCGGCCTCGCGCCCGGCCGGCGCGATCGGCTTGCCGATCGACACGGTGATCAGGCCCGGCCGCACCAGGAACGATTTGCGCGGCCAGCAACTGGCCGAATTGACGGCGATCGGCACCACCGGCGCGCCGGTCGCCACCGCGAGCCGCGTGCCGCCGGTCTTGTAGGTGCCCTGCTGGCCGCGCGTGATGCGCGTGCCCTCGGGGAACATGATGACCCAGTTGCCCTGCGCCATGAAGCGCTTGCCCTGCTCGGCCACGCGGTTCCAGGCCTCCGCGCGCTTGCTGCGGTCGATGTGCACCATGTCGAGCCGCGCCATCGCCCAGCCGAAGAACGGGATGTACAGCAGCTCGCGCTTGAACACGTAGCACAGCGGGCGCGGCATCAGCGTCGGGAACGCGAAGGTCTCCCACGTGGACTGGTGCTTGGACAGCAGGATGGCCGGGCCGTCGGGCAGGTTCTCCATGCCCTTCACCTCGTAGCGCACGCCGCAGATGAAGCGGCAGCCGGTGATCGCGATGCGCAGCCAGAAGGTGGTGAACCAGAACAGCGGCGTGCCGCGGATGAAGATCGACGCGATCAGCGAGAACACCGCCCACGGGATCACGGTGGCCGCCATCCACAGCACGAACAGCAGCGAACGCAGCGCCGCAATGAATTTGGACATCAATCGAGCCTTCCGAATCCGGAGTCGGTCTTGCCGGAGGCGCCGCGCAGCGTGCGCTCCTGCTGGATCATGTATTCGGCGAACGCCGTCAGGTCGTCATGCACCTGCAGGCCGGGCACCTTCTCGTGCAGCTGCGCGAGCTGCGCCTCGTCGAGCGCAGCGCTCTTGCCGGTGCGCACCAGGTGCGGCGGGCAGCCGGCGGCCACCGCCGCCTCGAGGTCGCGCAGCGAATCGCCGACCACCGGCACGTTCGCCAGATCGGCGCCGAAACGCTCGCCGATCTGCAGGTACAGGCCGGGCAGCGGCTTGCGGCAATCGCACTGGTCTTCGGGCGTGTGCGGGCAGAAGAACACCGCGCTGACACGCCCGCCGACGCGCGCGAGCTGCACGTTCATCTTCGCGTGCATCAGGTTCAGCGTCGCCATGTCGAACAGGCCGCGGCCCAGGCCCGACTGGTTGGTCGCGATCACCGTCTGCCAGCCGGCGTGGTTGAGCCGCGCGATCGCCTCGAGCGCCCCCGGCATCGCCACCCACTCGTCGACCGTCTTGACGAAGTCGTCGCGGTCTTCGTTGATGGTGCCATCGCGGTCGAGGATGATCAGGTTCATGGCATCGGACCTCTGGGGGCGAGCTTCACGCGGCATGGTTCACACCGCGAGCCGGGAGAGGTCGGCGACGCGGTTCATCGCACTGCGCAGGATCGCCAGCAGGCCGAGCCGGTTGACGCGGATCTTCGGATCGTCGGCGTTCACCATCACCTGGTCGAAGAACGCGTCGACCGGCGCCTTCAGCGCCGCGAGCGCCTGCAGCGAGGCGGTGAAATCGCGCCGGTCGAAGGCGGGCCGGGCGATCCGCTCGATGTCGACCAGCGCGGCGTGCAGCGCCTTCTCCGCCGGGTCGGTGAACAGCGCCGCATCGACCTGCTCGGCGACCTCGCCGTCGGCCTTCTTCAGGATGTTGCTGACCCGCTTGTTGGCGGCCGCCAGCGATTCGGATTCGGGCAGCGCGGCGAATGCGCGCACGGCCGCCAGCTTCTTGCCGACGTCGCCGAGCTCCTTCGGCCGCAGCGACAGCACGGCGTCGACCTGCTGCGCCGTCGCGCCCTGTTCGCGCAGCGCGCCGGCCAGGCGCTCGTAGATGAAGTCGCTCAGCGCGGCGCTGGCGTCGGTGATCCTGTCGCCGAACGCCTGCGCCGCGTCGTGCAGCAGCTTGTCGAGCGGCAGCGCGAGCTGGCGTTCGCTCAGCAGCCGGATCACGCCGAGTGCATGGCGGCGCAGCGCGAACGGATCCTTGTCGCCGGTGGGCAGCTGGCCGATGCCGAACAGTCCGACCAGCGTCTCCAATTTGTCGGCCAGCGCGACGATCTCGCCGACCTGGCCGCGCGGCAGTTCATCGCCGGCGAAGCGCGGCTTGTAGTGGTCTTCGATCGCGAGCGCGACCTCGTCGGCCTCGCGATCGTGGCGCGCGTAGTAGCCGCCCATGATGCCCTGCAGCTCGGGGAACTCGCCGACCATGTCGGTCAGCAGGTCGGCCTTGGCGAGCAGCGCGGCGCGGTCGGCCTGCGCCACGTCGGCACCCAGCTGCTTCGCGATGCCCGCGGCGATCGCCCGCACCCGCTGCACCCGCTCGCCCTGCGAGCCCAGCTTGCCGTGGTAGACCACCTTGTCCAGCCCGCCGACCCGATCGGCCAGCGACTTCTTGCGGTCCTGGTCGAAGAAGAACTTCGCATCGGCCAGCCGCGGGCGCACCACGCGCTCGTTGCCGCCGGTCACGCGGCTCGCATCGGCCGGGCGGATGTTGCTGACGACCAGGAACTGGTTGGTCAGCTTGCCGGCCGCGTCGAGCAGCGGGAAGTACTTCTGGTTGGCCTTCATCGTCAGGATCAGGCATTCCTGCGGCACGTCGAGGAACTCCGGCTCGAAGCGGCACAGCAGCACGTTCGGCCGCTCGACCAGCGCGGTCACCTCGTCGAGCAGCGCCGCGTCGTCGATCGGCTGCAGCCCCTGCTGCTTCGCCGCATGATCCAGCTGGCGCACGATCTCGGCATGGCGCGCCGCGAAGCTCGCGATAACCGCGCCCTGCTCTTCGAGCTGGCGCGCGTAGTGGTCGGCATCCTGCAGCACCACCGGCTCGACCGCCGCCTCGAAGCGGTGGCCGCGCGTCTCGCGGCCCGACACCAGGCCGAACGCCCGCAGCGGCACCACGTCGGCACCGTGCAGCGCGACCAGGCCGTGCACCGGGCGCACGAAGTTCACGCTGCTCCAGCCGTCGTCCAGCTGGTACTGCATCACCTTGCGGATCGGCAGGCCGGCCAGGGCCTCGTCGAGTGCCCCTTGCAGGCCCTCGGCCAGCATCGGCCCCTTGACGAGGCTGTCGTAGAACAGCGCCTCGGCCTTGCCGTCGGGCTGGCGCTTGAGCTGCGGCAGCACCGACGCATCGGCGCCGACGCTCGCGAGCTTCTTCAGCAGCGCCGGCGTCGGCTGGCCGTCGGCGGCGAGGCCCACGCTGACCGGCATCAGCTTCAGCGACACAGCGCGGTCGTCGGCCTGCGCGCGCACCGCGCTGACGTGCACCGCGAGGCGGCGCGGGGTGGCGTACGAGGTGGTTGCGGAATGATCGGTGGCCAGGCCGCGCGTCTTCAGCCCGGCGGACAGCGTCGCGGCGAAGGCCTCGCCGAAGCGCTTCAGGTCCTTCGGCGGCAGTTCCTCGACGAACAGCTCGACCAGCAGGTTGTGGGTGCTCATATCGCTCAGGCCGCCTTCTTCTTGTTCAGTTGCTCGATCACCTCGTCGGCCCAGGCCTTGGGCGCCATCGGGAACCCGAGGCGCGCACGGCTGTCGAGGTAGCTCTTCGCGACGGCACGCGCCAGGTTGCGGATGCGGCCGATGTAGGCGGCGCGCTCGGTGACGCTGATCGCGCCGCGCGCGTCCAGCAGGTTGAAGGTGTGGCCGGCCTTCAGCACCTGTTCGTAGGCCGGCAGCGCGAGCTGCTGCGCCATCAGGTAAGTGKCCTGCTTCTCGTGCGCCGCGAAGGCCTGCAGCAGGAAGTCGACGTCGCTGTGCTCGAAGTTGTAGGTGCTCTGCTCGATCTCGTTCTGCAGGTAGACGTCGCCGTAGCTCAGCGTGTCGGTCCACTTCAGGTTGTAGACGTTGTCGACGCCTTGCAGGTACATCGCCAGGCGCTCCAGCCCGTAGGTGATCTCGCCGGTGATCGGCTTGCAGTCGATGCCGCCGACCTGCTGGAAGTAGGTGAACTGCGTGACCTCCATGCCGTTCAGCCAGACCTCCCAGCCGAGGCCCCAGCAGCCGAGCGTCGGATTCTCCCAGTCGTCCTCGACGAAGCGCACGTCGTTGGCCTTCAGGTCGAAGCCGAGCGCTTCGAGCGAGCCGAGGTACAGCTCGAGGATGTTGGCCGGCGCCGGCTTCAGCACGACCTGGTACTGGTAATAGTGCTGCAGGCGGTTCGGGTTCTGGCCGTAGCGGCCGTCCTTCGGGCGGCGGCTGGGCTGCACGTAGGCCGCCTTCCAGGGTTCCGGGCCGAGCGCGCGCAGGAAGGTGGCGGTGTGGCTGGTGCCGGCGCCGACCTCCATGTCGTAGGGCTGCAGCAGCGCGCAGCCTTGGCGGTCCCAGTAGTCTTGCAGGCGCAGGATGATTTGCTGGAAGGTCAGCATAGGGGTTCGATAGTGGAAGAGACGCCGCGTTGGGTGAACGCGGAACTGGCGATTCTAGGCGGCGCGCCTGCGTGGAAGGCGCGTGCGGGGAGGCTGTGGCTCGCCGGCCGSGTCGGTCATCGCCCCTGGGGGCGATGACTTCCCTCCGCTGACTGGTTTCGCGGCCCGTCGCCGAAACTCCCGCCACTCACTTCGTTCGTTGTGGTCAAACAGTCGGCGACAGTCAGTGCACGAAGCGCGCTG
>NZ_JBFUFP010000225.1:0-6573 GCF_056403375.1 Rhizobacter sp. P2_H2 | reverse complement strand
CACCTGCGCCTGCGCCTGCACCTGCACCTGCACCTGCACCTGCACCTGCACCTGCACCTGCACCTGCACCTGCACCTGCACCTGCACCTGCACCTGCGCCTGCACCTGCACCTGCTGTGCAGATCACCTGGCCCGATCCAGCGGCCATCGATTGGGGAACGGCACTCAGCACGGCCCAGCTGAACGCGAAAGCGAGCGTCGCGGGCACGTTCGCCTATACACCCGCCGTGGGCGCGAAGCCCGAGGTCGGCGTCCAGACGCTGTCTGTCACGTTCACGCCGCAGGACAAGACCAAGTACTCGACGAGCACCGTCACGCGCAAGCTGACGGTCCACAAGGCCCAGCCGCCGGTCAGGTGGGATCTCCCCTCGGCCGTGCTCCAGGGCACCGCGCTCACGCCCTCGCAGATCACTACCGCGCCCTACGCGATCTACGGCGTCCAGGGCACGGCCGATCCGGCCTCGTACATGACCGCCGACGGCAAGCCGCTGGGCACCGCCACGACGGCCGCCGCCGGGAGCGCCCTCGTCCAGGCCACGTTCGTCCCGAAGGACAGCGCGCACTACATCTCGTCGGTCATCAGCACCACGCTGACCATCGCGCCGGCCCCGGGCACGGCCGCCATCGACTTCGGCGATGCGAAGCAGACCCTCCAGGGCTTCGGCGGCTCGGCCGCCTGGTACTACAACAAGATGACGGACGATCGCATGAACGTCCTGTTCGGCACCAGCGGCGCCGACAGCCTCGGGCTGAGCATCCTTCGACTGCGGATCGCGCCCGCCGAGTGGAACGCTTCCACCCGGACGGCCGATACCAGCCAATGGACCGCAGAACTGGAGAACGGCATCTCCGCCCAGGCGCGCGGCGCGATGGTCTTCGCGTCGCCGTGGTCACCTCCGGCGAGCATGAAGATCGTCAACGCCGATCGCAAGAACCCGCTCTACAGCGGGCGCCTCGACCCCGCGAAGTACGCGGACTACGCCCAGTACCTGAACGCCTACATCCGGTATGCCGCGACGCGCAACGTGAAGCTCTACGCCGTCTCGCTGCAGAACGAGCCGGACTGGGACCCCACGGACTACGAGTCCTGCCTGTGGAACGCCGACGAGATGACGGCCTGGGTCGGCGGCCACGGCGCGACGGCGATCTCGGGCACCACGACCAAGCTGATGGCGCCGGAGTCCTTCTACTACTCGCAGGCCACCACCGACACGCTGCTGGCCGACGCCAAGGCCGCCGGCAACCTCTCGATCGTCGGCGGCCACCTCTACGGCGGCACGCCGAACTACTCGGGCCTGGCCCAGAAGCTCGGCAAAGAGGCCTGGATGACGGAGCACTTCCTGGACTCCGTCAACAAATCCGACGCCAAGTCGTCATGGCCGACCAGCATCGATGACGCCATCGCGATGGCCAAGGAAGTCCACGACGGCCTGACGCTGTCGCAGTACAACGCCTACGTCCATTGGTGGCTCGTCAACTCCAACGACGCGACGCCGACCGGCCTGATCGGGACGAACAACAAGCCGACCTACTTCGGCATCGGCCTGAAGCACTTCTCGTACTTCATCCGCCCGGGCTACGTCCGCTACGACGCGACATCGCTGCCGCAAAAGGGCGTCCGCGTCTCGGCGTTCGGAACCCCCGCCGGCGCGGCCGACAACAAGGCGGTGGTCGTGCTCGTGAACGAGAACGCGGCCGACGTCACCCTGACGACGTCGATCGCCCCCGCCGGCCGCGCGCTGACCAGCCTGACGCCGTACCGCACCACCGGGGCCGCCACGTTCGAGCGACAGCCCGCGATCGGCGTCAGCGCGAACGCGTTCTCCGTCACGCTGCCGGCGAAGAGCATCACCACCCTGGTGAACTGAAAAGGCAGATCGAACCATGGAACTCCACCGACAAAGCCACTCAACCCCTGTGGGCGGCGCCAATGCCTTGTCGCTGATCGGCGCACAGACCAGAGCTTCGCGGCCTACCTGGCCTGGAGCAAGAAGCTGGCCGAGATCGTCGGCAAGTCCACCTTGATGTGGCAGGTGCCGCTCGGCAACGCGCAGCAGAACAACACCACCAACCACTGGCAGGACAACAAGGTGGACTACCTCTTCAACAACCTGGACAAGGTGGCCGACGCCCACATTGCCGGGCTGTTCTTCGGTGCCGGCGACACGCCCCAGACGTCGCCGGAAACCGATGGTGGCCGACTGCTCGGCTGGACGCAGGGCTACTACAAGAAGGGCGGCGTGGGGCTGCGCTGACGCGCAATCGCGCCGTTGTCGTCGGCCACCGGCAGCCGCCGGTGGCCTCCATCCGATCCGTTCAACTCATCCAGGGAGACAACAGTGAATACCTCGAAGATCTTCAATGCCGTGAGCCGCACCATGATCTGCGCCACGGCAACCCTCGGCCTGCTGGGTTCAGCCGGCCTGGCGCAGGCGCAGATCGCCGTCGGCAAGACCAAGTTCCTCGGCAACATCATTGCCGGCAATCCGCCGGCCAACTTCAGCGCCTACTGGAACCAGGTCTCGCCGGAAAACGCCGGCAAATGGGGCTCGGTCGAACCGGTGCGCGGCCAGATGAACTGGGGCCAGCTCGACGCCGCCTACAACTACGCGCGCTCCAACGGCTTTCCGTTCAAGCAGCACACCTTCGTGTGGGGTTCGCAGGAGCCGAACTGGATCGGTGGCCTGGGTGCCCAGCAGCAGGCCGAGGAGGTCGAGGACTTCATCCGCCAGTATTGCCAGCGCTACCCGCAGACGCAGTACATCGACGTGGTCAACGAGCCGCTGCACCAACCGGCCAGCTACCGCGGGGCCCTCGGCGGCGCCGGCTCGACCGGCTGGGACTGGATCGTCTGGTCGTTCCAGAAGGCCCGCCAGCACTGCCCCAACGCCAAGCTCCTGATCAACGAGTACGGGCTCGTCGGCAACGCCGACGAGCTGAACCGCTACAAGGGCATCGTCAACATCCTGAAGTCGCGCGGGTTGATCGACGGCGTGGGCATCCAGTCGCACTACTTCAGCCTGGACGACGTGCCGGCTGCCGTGATCGCGCAAAGCCTGGAGTCGCTGGCCCAGACCGGCCTGCCGATCTACGTGTCCGAGCTGGACATGACCGGCGATGACGCCACGCAGCTGGCGCGCTATCAACAGAAGTTCCCGATCTTCTGGACCCACCCGGCCGTCGCGGGCGTCACGCTGTGGGGCTACAACGAAGGCCAGACCTGGGTGGCCAACTCCCACCTCGTGCGCCGTGACGGCAGCGCGCGCCCCGCGCTGACCTGGCTCGCCAACTACGTGCGCAGCAACAACCCCGGCGGTGGCGGCGGCACGACCGGCAAGACCATCGTCGTGCGCGCACGCGGAACCTCGGGCCAGGAGCGCGTGACCTTGCGCGTCGGCGGCACCGCGGTGCAGAGCTGGACGCTCGGCACCGCGATGACCAACTACACCTTCACGACCAGCCTGTCGGGCGGCAGCACCGTCGAGTTCACCAATGACGCCGGCGGCCGCGACGTCCAGATCGACTACCTGAGCGTGAACGGCAGCGTGCGGCAGGCCGAGAACCAGACCTACAACACCGGCGTGTACCAGAACGGCCGGTGCGGCGGCGGCAGCGGTCGCAGCGAATGGCTGCACTGCAACGGTGCGATCGGATTCGGTGACCTGTGAGCCCCCTCTCATCTGAAGGAGAACTGTCATGAAGAACACGATGAAGCTTCGCAAGACGCTGTCGACGCTGGCGGCCTTCGTGCTGTCGGCGGGCGCCCTGGTGGCCACCGCCCCGGCGCTGGCCGCCGTCACGGTCGACGCCAACACCTGGTACGTCGTCGTCAACGCCAACAGCGGCAAGGCGCTCGACCTCTACAACTGGGGGACCGGCGACGGTGCCGAGTTCCGCCAGTGGAGCCGGCACGACGGCACCAACCAGCAGTTCCAGCTGGTCCCTTCCGGCAACGGCTACTACCGGCTGAAGAACAAGCACTCGGGCAAGGTCGTCGACGTGTGGAACTTCTCGACGGCCGACGGGGCCGCCGTCAACCAGTACACCGACCACGACGGCACCAACCAGCAGTGGCAGCTGGTCGGCGCCGACAACAACGCGGTGCGCTTCATCAACCGCAACTCGGGCAAGGTGCTCGAAGTCGCCGGCGCGTCCACCGCCGACGGTGGCGACGTCACCCAGTACACCGACTACAGCGGCCGCAACCAGACCTGGGCGCTCGTGCCGGTCGGCGCCACCACGCCGCCGCCCGGCGGTGGAGGCGGCAACGTGGCGCTGCCGTCCAGCTTCCGCTGGACCTCGAGCGCGGCGCTGATGGTGGCCAAGCCCGCCGCGCAGTTCCCGGAAGTGGCGATCAAGGACCCGTCGGTCGTGTTCTACAACGGCCTCTGGCACGTGTTCTCGACCCAGGCCAAGGGCAACGGGTGGGGCCTGGAGTACCGCTCCTTCACGGACTGGTCGAACGCCGGGGCGGCGACGCCCTACTTCCTCGACTCCACCGCCATCGGCGGCGGGTACCGGGCTGCACCGTTCGTGTTCTTCCATGCGCCTTCGCGGCTGTGGTACCTGGTGTTCCAGAACGGCAACGCCGCCTACTCGACCAACCCCGACATCGGCAACCCGGGCGGGTGGAGCGCGCTGAAGACCTTCTACAGCAGCGTGCCGCCGATCGTTCAGCAGAACACCGGCAACGGTGGCGGCAACTGGCTGGATTTCGCGGTGGCCTGCGACGCGGCCAACTGCCACCTGTTCTCCGCCGGCGACAACGGGCAGATCTACCGCTCGCAGACCACGCTCGCGAACTTCCCGAACGGCTTCGGCAACACGGTGATCGCGCTGCAGGACGCCGATCGCAACAAGGTCTTCGAAGCACCGCAGGTGTACAAGGTGCGCGAGACCGGGCAGTACCTGCTCATCGTCGAGGCCATCGGCAGCAGCGGGCGGTACTTCCGCTCGTGGACTTCGAGCAGCCTGGGCGGAACCTGGACGCCGCTGGCCGCGACCGAGTCCAGCCCGTTCGCCGGCGACGCCAACGTGAGCTTCCCGACCGGCAAGTGGAGCCAGGGCATCAGCCACGGAGAGATTCTGCGCACCGGGTATGACCAGAACGTCGAGGTCAGCGCCTGCAACATGCACTTCCTCTACCAGGGGCTGGCGCCTGGCGCGAGCGGCGACTACGGCAGGCTGCCGTACAAGCTCGGCGTGCTCACGCAGACCAACTCGCCCTGCTGAGCCGTCCCGCGCAACCCCGTGAAATGCTCACGGGGTGTCATGCCGTTGAACCATTGATCATGGCTCGATCATGCATTCGATCCGAAGGCTGCCCACACTGTCGAGGTGATGACAACGGCGGGTGTGCGATCGATGGTTCCACTTCAGTTTCGGTTGCTGCTGGCACCGTTTCACTTCATGGCGCGCATCCTCTTCAGCGACTTGAAACTGGAGCGCGAGGGGCGGGACTTTCACATCCGCATCGCCACGCCCGAGCCCGGACCGCAGGCGCTGAGCGAAGCGGCCATCGCCGAAGCGGCGCCGTTGCGGGCCGCGCTGAAGAAGTTGCTCGATTCGCATCCCCAGGCCCGCAAGGTGCTGCGCCACCTCCGGTACGTCGAGCGTGCGCTGGCCACCCAGGGCCTGGCCGCGCTGGCGACGATGCCTGTCGACGTGCTGAAGATGGCGCTGAGGCAGCTGGATTCGATCGTCTCCAACTGGTCGAACCGTCACCTCGCGGATCTGCGTTCGAAGATGGCCGTCGCCGTGCTGGAACATCCGGAAGATTCGGACGATTCGCTCTACGGTGCGAACGGTGATCGGCTGTCCGACTTCGTGACGGAATCCCGGCTGATGGTCGGAGATGCTTCGCACTCGGTGTTCATGGAGCTTGAACGGCAATACGAAGCCTTGCTTCCGCCGGAGGCGATCCGTGCCTCGCTCAATGCGACAAGGGCTGCACCATGAGGGCGTCGCATGTCGAATGACAGGGGCGCGCCGCACCGACCCACCCAGGGTCATCCAGCCGGGTGAGGCGGTGGTGCGGTGCTGCCCCGCACCACCAGCTGCAGATCCAGCGACCCGATCGGCGCGTCGTTCAGCTGTTTCACGCCCAGCAACCGAAGCAATTCCCTGGCGGCGGTGCAGCCCATCTCATAGATGGGTTGCCGGACCGTGGTGGTCGGCGGCACCGAATACGCGGACGGAGGAAAGCCGTCGAACCCCACCAGCGAGACCTGCCCCGGCACCTCGATGCCTCGATTGAACAGGACCAGCCGCGCGCCGTTCAAGCTCGGGTCATTCGCCGCGAAGACCGCCGTCAACCCGATGCCGGAATCCAGCAGGGCCTGCATCGCCTGCATGCCACCCAATTCGGAAAAATCACCGCGCACGATGAGGCGCTGATCCACCGAGAGACCGGCCTCGCGGTGCGCATCCATGTAGCCCTGCATGCGGGCAATCGCATCGGGCTGGTATTCGATCCCCGCGATGTGCGCGATTCGCCGATGCCCCAACTCGATCAGGTGACGGGTTGCCATGTAGCCGCCCCGGCGCTGGTCGACATCGAGTGAGCTCAGGCGG
>NZ_JBFUFP010000224.1:0-6574 GCF_056403375.1 Rhizobacter sp. P2_H2 | reverse complement strand
GCTCAGGGACATCCATCCTCATCAACATGAAGGAGAAGCGCCACACCAAGCGGCGCCCCGCCTTCAGACCAGCGGCGGCTGCAGCCCCTCGCTCGCATACATCCGCTGCACCGCCGGCCGCGCCAGCACGCGCTGCACGTAGGCGCCGAGTGCCGGCAGCGTGCGCGCCGGCCGGTGGAAGTTGCGCGTCCAGCGGCACAGCATCAGCGCGTATGGGTCGAGCGCGCTGTACGCCTCGCCCAGCAGCCACGGCTTGCCGTGCGATGCCAGCTCGGCCTCGAGGAGGTCGATCAGCGCGCCGACGCGTTCCTCGGCACAGTCCTTCACCTGTGGCACCACCTCGGCATCGCGCACGTAGCGGTCCGGGTAGAAGTACGAGATCAGCGCCGGCTGCAGCGAGTTGGTCAGCCACATCAGCCACTTGTAGAAGTGCGCCCGCTGCGGCGTGCCGACGGCCGGTGCCAGGCCGGCCTGCGGGTGCGTGTCGACCAGGTGCAGGCAGATCGCCGCGCACTCGTACAGCACCAGGTCGCCGTCGACCATCACCGGGATCAGCCCGTTCGGGTTCATCTTCAGGTACTCGGGCGAGCGCAGCGCGCCCTTCTCTCTCTCGACGCGCACCAGCTCGAACGGAATGCCGAGTTCTTCGAGCAGCATGTGCGGCGCCATGCTGGCGTTGCCGGGGAAGTAATACAGCTGGATCATGGGAGGGCAGGGCAGGGTGTGGGGGTCCGCCATCTTAGAGGGCCGCCCTCCGGCGCCCTGCCCGTCGCTCAGGCCGCGTTCGCGTTGCGGTGCGCCTCGGCCGCCGCCTCGTTGTGCCGGAACAGGTCGGCCAGCGTCTTGCCGGGCTCGTCGCGGAACGCGGTGTCGGTGACGATCAGCTCGCGGATGCGGTCGACGCGGAAGCTGCGAAAGCTCTCGCGCGTCTCGCACCACGCCGCCAGCGTCCACACCGCGCCCCAGTAGAAGCAGCCGAGCGGGCGCACGGTGCGCTCGGTGCTGACCTCCTTCAGGTCGACGTACTGCAGCTCGACGCGGCGCCGCGATTCGGCGGCCAGCCGCAGCAGCTCCAGGTGCGAGCGCGCCCGCGGATCGAACTCGAAGGTGGGCGCGTACAGCGCCAGGCTCTCGGCCGCCGCGCGCGCCGCGCTGGGCAGCACCGACAGGATCTTCGACAAGGCCGCGTCGGCACGCGCCGCGAGTGCCGCATCGATGCGCGGCTGCGCAATGCGCACCGCCGCCACCAGCGCCTGCGCCTCCTCGCCGGTGAACATCAGCGGCGGCAGGTCGAAGCCGGCGCGCATGCGGTAGCCGACGCCGGCCTCACCCTCGATCGGCACGCCCTGCAACTGCAGGTCGGCGACGTCGCGGTACACCGTGCGCGCCGACACCTCGAGCCGCTCGGCGATGAACTCGGCCGTGGTCAGGCGCCGCCCGCGGACGAGCTGCACGAGTTGGAACAGGCGGTCGGCACGGCGCATGGTGGGCGGATGCTACGCCAGCGCGTGCAGGCCGATGCGGTTGCCTTCGCTGTCGGCGATGTGGGCGAAGCAGCCCATCTCGCCCGGCAGCGTCACCTTGGGCGTGGTGATCGCGCCGCCGGCGGCCTGCACCCGCTCGAGCACCGCATCGAGCGAGGGCTGCGCGTTCAGGTAGACGATGGTGCCCATCTGCGACGGCGGCGCGACCCGGTCGCCGGCGATCAGGCAGCCGCCGACGCCCGGCTGGTCGTAGCCGAACACCGCGAGCGTCACGTCGCCCATCGGCTCGCGGCGCAGCGTGGTGGCGAACAGCTTCTCGTAGAAGGCCTGGGCGCGGTCGAGGTCGGTGACAGGGATCTCGAACCAGTTGAGGGCGCTGCGGATGGGGTCGGTCATGGCGGTCTCCGGGTGGACGGGTTGCGTGGCTTGGAACGGAGCCGCGATGCTGCGCGGCGGCTGCTGACAACGTGTTGTCAGCAGCCGGCAGAATGCGATCCCATGTTTTCATTGMCGCGCACCGCCACCGCCCCGTTCTGCCCGTCCGAGGTGCGCGGCAGCATCGCGATCCCCGCGCAGGCGCCGCTGTGGCGCAAGCTGCTGCGCGTCGCCGGCCCGGGCCTGCTGGTCTCGGTCGGCTACATGGACCCCGGCAACTGGGCGACCGACATCGAGGCCGGCTCGCGCTACGGCTACGCGCTGCTGTGCGTGGTGCTGCTGTCGAGCCTCGCGGCGATGCTGCTGCAGACGCTCTCGCTGCGCCTCGGCCTGGTCGCCCGCAAGGACCTCGCACGCGCCTGCCGCGACCACTACCCGAAGGCGACCAGCCGCGTGCTGTGGATCCTGGCCGAGCTCGCGATCATCGCGTGCGACGTGGCCGAGGTGCTGGGCAGTGCGCTCGCGCTGCACCTGCTGTTCGGCGTGTCGCTGGTCACCGGCATCGTGATCACCGCGTTCGACACGCTGGTCGTGCTCGGGCTCAAGGGAAAGGGATTCCGGCAGGTCGAGGCGATCGTGCTCGGGCTGATCGTCACGATCGGCGCCTGCTACGCGGTCGAGCTCGCGCTGGTCGGGCCCGACTGGCGCGCCGTCGCGCAGGGCTTCGTGCCGCGCCTGTCGGCCGTCGAGAACCCGCAGGCGCTGTACCTCGCGATCGGCATCCTCGGCGCCACCGTGATGCCGCACAACCTGTACCTGCATTCATCGATCGTGCAGACGCGCCACGTCGCCGGCGACGACGCGAGCAGGCGCGAGGCGATCGGGCTGTCGACGCTGGACACCGTGGTCTCGCTGTCGCTCGCGCTGCTGGTGAACGCGGCGATCCTGACGCTCGCGGCCGCGGCCTTCAACGGCAGCGGGCACACCGAGGTCACCGAGATCCAGGATGCGTACCACCTGCTCGACCCGCTGGTCGGCGGCGTGTTCGCCTCGGTGCTGTTCGGCGTCGCGCTGCTGGCGGCCGGGCAGAGCTCCACCTTCACCGGCACCATCGCCGGGCAGGTGCTGATGGAAGGCTTCCTCGACCTGAAGATCCCGTGCTGGCAGCGCCGCCTGATCACGCGCGGCCTCGCGCTGCTGCCGGCGCTGGGCGGCGTGCTGTGGCTGGGCGACGCGGGCGTCGGCAAGCTGCTGGTGGCGAGCCAAGTGGTGCTGAGCTTCCAGCTGCCGTTCGCGATCTGGCCGCTGATCCGCTTCACCAGCGACCGCGCGCTGATGGGCTCGTTCGCGAATGGCCCGTGGCTGAAGACCGGTGCGTGGACGCTGTTCGTGCTGATCAGCGCGGCCAACCTGTGGCTCGTGTCGGCGGTGTGGCGTCCCTAGAAGCGTCCCTGAAAATAAGGGTTGCAGCATCCAGGGGGCTTCGTTATTCTGCGTCGGCCAGTGCAGTCAACAGCAACTTAACCAGGAGTTGTTCATGCGCAAGCCGATGGGGCACACCGCCCACGAGCTTCACACTGCAGTACCGCATTCCGCATTCCTGCCAGCACGCCCATCGGTGTGCACGTCGATGACCCCACTCGGTCGCCCGACACCCTCCCCCCGACTGAGCCCATCGGCTCACTGAAGTCCGCGACCATCCGCTGAGGCACGTCCCACACGTGCCGGCGGCACGGCTGTACGCGATCGACCGCCTAGAGCGGCCGCGCGCTTTCCCTTGCAGTTCGCCGTTGCAGTCCCCCGCAGTTTCGTTGTCGCTGTTGCGCAGCAGTTCCGTTGCAGTTCGTCCGCAGTCAGCCGTTCGAGGATGACCCATGAACATTGTCGGTCTGTCGTATGACTTCCATGATGGCGCCGCCTGCGTGGTGCGCGATGGCGTGCTGGTCAGCATGGCCTCCGAGGAGCGCTACACGCTGCAGAAGCACGACAGCAGCTACCCGGCGCTGTCGCTGGCGGCGCAGCTGCGCGAGCAGGGCCTGGCGCTCGACGAGGTCGACGAGGTCGTGTTCTACGAGCAGCCCGGCCCGAAGTACTCGCGCGTGCTGACCAACGGCTTCGCGCGCTTTCCGCGCGGGCTGCGTGATTTCGTCTCGGCCAACCGCAGCTGGCTGCGCGACAAGCTCTGGACGCGTGCCGCGCTGAGCTCACGCTTCGGCGTCCCGCCGTCGCGCATCCACCTCGCGGCGCACCACCATTCGCACGTCGCGCAGGCCTTCTACGCCTCGCCGTTCGACGAGGCCGCGGTGCTGGTGCTCGACGGCATCGGCGAGTGGGATTGCACGACGCTCGCTTATGCAAGTCGAGATGCCAGCCGCGACGCGAGCCAGGGCCTCCAGATCCTCGAGCAGTACGAATACCCGCATTCGATCGGCCTCGTCTATGCCGCCTTCACCGCCTACCTCGGCTTCAAGCCGAATTCCGGCGAGGCGAGCACGATGGCGCTGGCCGCCTTCGGCAAGCCGCGCTTCGTCGAGGCGATGCGCCGCGTGATGCGCAGCGAGCCCGACGGCAGCTACGCGATCGAGGTGTCGCACTTCAACTTCGACGGCGACGCGTCCACGCTGTTCGCCGCGCCGCTGATCGCCGCCTTCGGCCCGCCGCGCGATTTCCGCCAGCCGTATGCGTTCGATTCGCTGGCCGACGGCCCGCAGCAGGTGCCCGACGACGACCAGCGCTGCGCCGACATCGCCGCGAGCCTGCAGCACGTGCTGGCCGAGGTGCTGCTCGGGCTCGCGTCGCGCCTGTCGCGCCAGACCGGCTCGCGCAACCTGTGCTTCGCCGGCGGCGTCGCGCTGAACTGCCTGGCCAACACCGAGCTGATCGAGCGCAGCGCGTTCGAGCACTTCTTCGTGCCGCCGGACCCGGGCGATGGCGGCGCGGCCTTCGGCGCGGCGATGCTGCGTGCCGCGCAGCACGGCCCGGTGCAGCCGATCCGCCACCCGTACCTCGGCTCGTCGCATGCGAACCGCGATCTCGAACCGCTGATCGACGCCGATCCCTCGTTCAGCTTCCTGCTCGGCCACCAGGCGCTTGGCGCGCTGCCGGCCGCCGGCATCGGCAGCACCCGCTACACCGACGAAGACCGCCTGCTCGACGAGGTGAGCCAGGCGCTGGCCGACGGCGCGATCGTCGCGTGGGTGCAGGGCCGCTTCGAGGTCGGCCCGCGGGCGCTCGGCAACCGCTCGCTGCTGGTGCATCCCGGCAAACTCGACACGGTGCGCCGCATGAGCCGCAGCGTGAAATCGCACACCCACTTCCGGCCGTATGCGCTGTCGATCACCGCCGAACAGGCCGAGCAGGTGCTCGACACCCGCTGGGTCGGCGAGCCGGTGATGAAGTGGATGCAGACCATCTGGCCGGTGCGCGAGGCGTACCGCACGCAGCTGCGCGGCGCGATCCACGCCGACGGCACGACGCGCCCGCAGGTCTGCACGCGCGACGACAACCCGCGCTACTGGGCGCTGCTGAACCGCTTCGGCCAGCACAGCGGCGTGGCCGCGCTGCTGAACACCTCGCTGAACGAGCGCTCGCTGCCGATGGTCGGCCACCCGCGCATGGCACTCGCGATGTTCGCCCGCACCGGCATCGACATGCTGGTGATCGACGACCTGGTGCTGCGCAAGCGCTACTGAACTGACCGACGTTGCCACCCCGCAAGGAGAACCCCATGAAGATCGTCTGGATGATCCAAAGCATCTCCGCGTCGCTGCGCGACATGGTGGGTGCGCTCGCGCAGCGGCGCCAGCGCTGGCTGCTGATCCTGCTGCCGGTGCTGCTGGTGATCTCGGTGCTGCTGGCGATCGTGTCGTCGTCCGGCGCGCTGGCACCGTTCCTGTACCCGCTGTTCTGAATCCCCGGTCCATGCGCAAGCAAACCCCGCTCGCCCTGAGCTTGTCGAAGGGTCGGACCGAGCCCGTCGAAGGCCCGTCGTCCGCGCAGCGGCGCAGCCGACGCGCAACGGTCGCCGGCACCCTGCTCGAATGCCTGGTCGTGCTGGCGGTGGTCGCGCTGCTGCTCGAAGGCATGAGCCGCATCGTGCACCTGAACAAGCGCCCGGCGATCCCGGCCGTCAGCGACGCCGACGGCGCGCTGCGCATGCCGGCCGGCTTCGACGCGACGATCCAGCTCGCCGGCCGCGAGCCGTTCGCGCTGTGCACCGATGCGCAGGGCCTGCGCGTGGCCGACTGCAGCGCGGCCACGCTCGCGGCCGAGACCGACGTGCTGGTGGTCGGTGATTCGCAGGCGCTCGGCTGGGGCTTCGATTTCGGCAAGACCTTCGGTGCGCTGGTCGCGGCGGAGCTGCCCGGCCGCCGGGTCGGCAGCGCGCGCCTGATGGCCGCGGCCGCCACCGATGTCGAATCGCTGCAGTCGTGGGCGAGCGACTATCGCCATCACCGCGAGGGCGGGCAGGCCACCGCGCCGCTGCTCAACATCGTCTCGCTGAACCTCGGCAACGACCTCGACGAGATGTTCTTCTCGCGCAGCAGCGTGACGATCCCGCGCTTTCGCGCTGCACGCGAATGGCTGGCGGTGCACAGCACCGTGATGGCCGACTTCACGATCGCGAAGAACGCGCTGTTCAATGCCGAATGGCAATCGCCGCCGGGCGCCAACCCGGTGCTGTTCGCGCTCGACGACGCCGAGCGCGCCACGCT
>NZ_JBFUFP010000223.1:0-6599 GCF_056403375.1 Rhizobacter sp. P2_H2 | reverse complement strand
GGGCGGTCCACGAGAACGTCAGCTGCACCAGCGCGATGCAGGCGAACAGGCCGGCCATCGCCGGCATCAGCCGCCAGTCGGCCAGCCGCCCGCCGAGCAGGCCGCCCACCGTGATGCCGCCGCCGAACAGCATCAGCGCCCAGCTGATCTGGTCGGGCGAGAAGCCGGTGACGTCGCGCAGGATGTAGGCGATGTAGGTCAGCACGGTGAACATGCTGACCGAGGCCAGCGTGCTGATCAGCAGCGAGCACTGCACCTGGAAGCGGGCGATCGCGCGGAACTCGCGCAGGATGCTGCCCTCCTGCGCGGGCAGCGCCGACGGCAGCCAGCGCCACAGCGCGGTGATCGCGACCAGCCCGATGCCGGTGACGGCCCAGAACGTCGAGCGCCAGCCGGCCGCATGGCCGAGCGCGGTGCCCAGCGGCACGCCGAGGATGTTGGCCACCGTGAGGCCGGTGAACACCAGCGAGACGGCCTGCGCCCGCTTCTCGTGCGGCACCAGCCCGGCCGCGACGACCGCGCCGATGCCGAAGAAGGCCGCATGGCAGAACGCGGTGACGACGCGCGCGACCATCAGGAACTCGTAGTTCGGTGCGATCGCGCACAGCGCATTGCCGAGGATGAACAAGCCCATCAGCGAGACCAGCGCCCGCTTGCGGTGCCACTTGGCGGTGAGGATCGCGAGGATCGGCGCGCCGATCGTCACGCCGAACGCATAGCCGGAGACCAGCATGCCGGCCACCGGCGCCGTGACGCCGAAGTCGCGGGCGACATCCGGCAGCAATCCCATGATCACGAATTCGGTGGTGCCGATGCCGAATGCGGCGGCGGCCAGGGCGAGCAGGGGAAGGTTCACGGGAGGGGGAGCGCGTGCGGAGGAAGCCCCGAACTCTACGTGGAAACCCGAAAGTCCGTTCGCGCCGGGAGATGCCTGGATGCCGGCCGAAGTGGGTGGAAGTGCAGTCGCAATGCAGGGAGGCAGGCCATCCGTCTGGAATTGCTGCATTGCGATCTGACACACAGCTTGCGCTCCCACACGGGGGCGTGAACCAGGGAGGGAATCCCCACAAAGGGTGACCCATGTTTCAAGAGCGATTCGAAGCGTTGATGGCGGGCTTGGCCGCGAGCCTGGAACTGGATGATCTGCCGGACCTGTTCCACAAGGGGCTGATCAACGTGGCCGGCACCGACGTGTTGCTGGGCTGTGCGCCGGACGGATCCGTCCGGATGGTGCTCGATCTCGGACCGCTGCCGCAGCATGAGCCGGAGCTCTTGCGCCGGCTGCTGCAGTTGAACCTGCGGCGTGCCGATGACGCACCGCTCACGCTGGCGCTGCACCCGGTGACCGGGCACATCGTCGGGGTCGCGCTCGTGGCGCCCGAGATCCTCGAATCGCCGGAGGCCTTGTCGACATGGTTGCTGTGGCAGGTGCCGTCGTGGGTGGCTCGCCTGAAGGCTGATCTGCAGGCCACCGAACTCGCGGCCGGCGGCGAGAGCCCGGCCGGCGCGTGGCATGCGCAAGAGGTGCTGGCATGAAGGAGGCACGCTCTTCGTACGGAACGCGGCGGCCTGGTCTTGGTGCAACCAGCCGTACCTCGGCGTCTGTCAGTGAATCATCCGACTCGGCGATCACGATGGAAAGCGGAAGCKCGGATGGGTTGAACACTCAGAGCTACGCCGAATTCGTCGCGGTCTATGCGCAGCGTGGCGACTTGGCGCCGGTGCGGCGCTTCGGCGCGCTGGAAGCGTGCCCCTTCCAGACGCAAGCGGAACGCATCCTCGGTGCGGACGTTCCGGCGACGGAGGTGGATCTCCTGGAGGCGCACCTGCAGCTGTCCGCAGAGATCCTCGACCGCATTGCACCTCTGTGCGCCCGCAAGGCGCGCGCGTGGGTCGAGGCCGGCCTCCTCGTCGTGGGGGAGGCCGGCACCAAACTGGCCCGGACCAAGAAGGAGTCGACCGTCGGAAAGCGACAGGCACGGTCCAAGAAGCTCGCTGCCCGCGTGCGGCGCCAGGCGGCCCGTGTCGGCATCACGGGTGGCTCCCATGCCTTCAATCCGCAAGCCCCGGGTGATGTGCTGACGACCCGAAAGCATCGCATCAACTACCTGGTGAATGGCGCGATCCTGGCCATGAAGCTGGGAGCGGCGGCCTCTGGTACTGAGGTCGGACAGCTGATCTCGGGGGTCGGCGAACTCGCCTCCCTGGCGACGCTGGGCTGGCACGGGGCGACCATCGATGGCGTGCTGCTGACCAAGCTGTCGACCATCCAGCAGGCGCAATGCAAGGTGCTGCTGAATTTGGCGGCGGCCGAGACGGTACTGCGCAGCTGGCTGGCAGGCGAGCGGCCTGACCCGCAGCTCGGCCTGCAGGCGATGGAGTTCTGGTCGGCCGTGGCGGCCTGGCCCGACAGCGCTGCCGTGATGGCCGCGACTATCCACCAGTACCACGCCGAGCATGGGCGCAAGCCGGAAGGCTCGCTCTGGATGGCCGATCGCACGGCGAAGCGCAACATGGCCGACGCGCAACAGGCGCAGGGGGGCTGGTTGCGGGACGTTCCAGGGGCGGCTGCACTGGGCATGGCCGCGATCGGCAGAGCGGCGCTCTACATGCTGCACGACTCGGCCATGCTCGGTGTCGCCGGGCCGTTCGGCATGATGGCGGGGCCGTTTGACGTGTTCCAGGGCTGCAACGAGCACACGTGGGCCAAGCTGACGATGCAGCAGTTCAGCTGGCGATTCGAGCAGCTGTCCAAGCTCGAGGCGGAGGTCGGGGAAGATCCGGTGCATGCAGCGATTCTGCTGACCGCAATGATGTACTGCGACCGCAAGATCGGCATCGCGAATACCGAGAGGCTCACCGCCATCAGCCGCATCCTCAATGGGATCGTGCGCGGCGGAGGTGGGACCACGTCGCTGTTGGCGATGCTCCTGCCGCTCCTCGGCATCGGCGTCGCAGCGATGGGCAAAGCCTCCACGGTGGTGGTTGCGGTAGCCGCGATGATCTTCTCGGCGCTGCTGGCCTACCGCCAGCACCTGCGGGCACAGGAAGCCCATGCGCAGAAGGAGGGCGAGCGCAGCAGCAAGGCCCTGAAGGCCACGCGCGACTTCGAGGCGCTGTGCGACAGCTTCATCAAAGGCTTCCAGACCACCCGCGGCAAGGGCAAGTTCGTGAACGGCGCAGTGGGCTACAGCGGGCAAAAGACGACGAGCTATGGCCCCGGCGGGAACGAAGTGCTGGCGTGGGAGGTCATGGCGCGCGAGGTCACCGAAGGGTTCCGGGATGGCCAGCCGCTCAGCTTCTCGATGAAGATGATGCTGCATCTCGGACTCGTGGTGATGGATGCCGATCAACTGGAACACGGCGTGCTGGCGAAGCTGCATGCCGGCGATGAGGCGGGTGCGATGGATACCGTCGAGGGGGTGATCCGCAACCTGCTGGCGGCGCCCACCGCGCGCGCGGCTGAAGCCGTTCAGCCGGCGGTGTTCGAGACGGTCTTCGAGGTCGCCGAGGCGAATGCACAGCTGCTCGCTGGCACCGGGCGGCTGCCCTATGCCGAAGCGATCGCGCTCCTGATGTTCAGTTCGCGCAAGGATGGGGGGCTGGGCGTCGATCGCCCGGCATTCGAGAAGTCGATGAAGGTGCTGGCGCAAGGCTTCGACAAACGCGGCGCCAAGGCGGGCGTGGACGGTGTCTATCGGCGGATGCTTGACTTCAGTCGGACCCTCCTGCCGGTGGAGAGCGAATCACCGGCGCAGCGGCATCTGGGCACCTGGTTTCTTGCCGAAGAGCGCGCGTCGAAGCGGACAGGTTGGACCGGGGCGCTGGCGATGTCTCACTACCGGATCACGCAGCTGCTCGAGGAGGCGACGCTGCAGCAGGATGGCCCCTGGGCGGACCAAGTACGCGCGGCGCTCGATGCCCGCGTCGCACGCCGGTTGCACGGCAGGAGGTCCGGCGAAGACATGCAAATGGTGCGAGAGAAGGTAAAGGCGGTGCTGCTGAACGACGTGCGGGCGCTGCAGGCGGCCGGGGGGCTGGCCGGGTCGGCCGACAGGGTCGCGCAGGAGCTGTTCCTGGCCCTGGCACCGGTACCGGTATCTGCCAGCAAGACTGAGGACGAGGGTGTGGGTGAGAGTGAGGACCTGGGTTGAACTGGTTGGCCGTGCAGCCCGATCCCGAGGCGTCCGCGGCTGAGTTCCAATGCCCCCATGGACTCCGCACACGACACCGACCGCCGCCTCACCGCCCTGGAGATCAAGGCCAGCTTCAGCGAGGACCTGCTCGATTCGCTGAACGCGCTGCTCGCGCGCCAGCAGCAGCAGATCGAGCAGATGGCAGCCCAGATCGCCCTGCTGCGCCAGCAGGCCGCCGGCCAGGACGCCGGGCCGTTCCGCAGCCTGCGCGACGAGCTGCCGCCGCACTATTGACCGGAACAGCCGGGCTCTTGCCCCGCAGCTCCGGGGATCGCCATGTAGGCCGGCGCGCTCCAATGCCGGCATGCAGCCCGCTGCAAGCCAACGCTTCTTCGACGGAACCCGGCACCTCGCCGCGCACGACGCAGCGGGTGCCGAGGCCTGTTTCCGCGAGGCCATCGCGATCGAGCCTGAGCTGGGCGAGGCGCACGCCAACCTCGGCTGGCTGGCAGAGGCCGCCGGCCGCCTCGGCGAGGCCGACGACTGCTACCGCCGCGCGCTCGCGCTGCGGCCGCAGCAACCCACCATCCACCTGAACCACGCCGCGCTGCTGGCGCGGCTGAAACGCTTCGACGAGGCGCTGGCCGCCTGCTGGGCGGCCGTGCAGCTCGATCCCGAGGCGCCGGCCGCCTGGTCCAACCTCGGCGTGCTGCTCGCCCAGATGGGCCGGCACGGCGACGCCGAAGCCTGCTGCCGGCGCAGCCTGTCGCTGGACCCCCAATACCCGAAGGCGCACATCAACCTCGCCTACCTGTGCCTGCGCGACGAGCGCTGGGACGAGGGCTGGTCCCATTACGCGTGGCGCGGCTGGCAGCTCGACCTGGCCGGGCGCGTCACCTGCCCGCGCTGGCAGGGCGAGCCGCTGGACGGCCGCCGCGTGCTGGTCGGCCTGGAGGGCGGCTACGGCGACATGATCCAGTTCAGCCGCTTCGCCACCGTGCTGAAGCAGGCCGGTGCGCTGCGCGTCACGCTGCTGTGTCCGCCGCCGCTGCAGGCGCTGCTGGCGACGCTGGACGGTGTCGACGAGGTGCTGCCGGCCGACGGCCTGCTGCCGCCCGCGCACTGGGATTGCTGGACCTCGGCGACCAGCGTGCCGCGCCACCTCGGCACCCGGCCGGACGCGATCCCCGCCGCCCAACCCTACCTGCGCGCCGAGCCGGCGGCCGCCGCGCGATGGCAGCGGGCACTCCCGGCGAACGGCCTGCGCGTGGGCCTGGTCTGGAAGGGCAACCCCGCGTTCGAGAACGACGACGAGCGATCGCTGCCGTCGATCGACCTGCTGGCGCCGCTGGCCGCGTTGCCCGGCGTGCACTTCGTCAGCCTGCAGAAGGGCGCTGGCGAAGACGAGGCGCTGCGCGCGCCGGTCGCGCTGCACCTGGGCGGCGAGATCGACAGCTTCGCCGACACCGCCGCCATCGTGCAGGCGCTCGATCTCGTGATCTGCGTCGACACCGCGGTCGCCCACCTGGCCGGTGCGCTCGGCAAGCCGTGCTGGGTGCTGCTGCCGCAGCAGATGACCGACTGGCGCTGGCTCACCGGGCGCAGCGATTCGCCGTGGTATCCGGGCGTGCTGCGGCTGTTCCGGCAGGCGCAGCGCGGCGATTGGTCGCCCGTGGTGGCCGAGCTCGCCGCGGCATTGCGTGGGCTATCCTCGGCGAACCATGCCGTCCCAGCCGATCACCACCACACCGATCCTTGAGGTCACCGGCCTCGACGACGAGACGCTGCGCCGCGAGGTGATCGCTGGCGCCCGCCCGACCATCCTGCGCGGGCTCGTCAAGCACTGGCCCGCGGTGCGCCATGGCCTCGCGTCGCCGCTGGCGCTCGCGCAATACCTGGCCGACCACGACAACGGCAGCCAGGTGCAGGCGGTGATGACGCCGCCCGACCAGCACGGGCGGCTCTTCTACAACGCCGACATGAGCGGCTTCAACTTCATGCGCAACCAGCTGCCGCTGTCGACGGTGCTCGAGCAGGTGCTGCGCTACTCCGCCTTCCCGAACCCGCCGGCGGTGGCGGTGCAGAGCTCGCCGATCCCCGACTGCCTGCCCGGCTTCGTCGACGAGAACCCGCTGCCGCTGCTCGGGCGCAGCATCGTGCCGCGCATCTGGCTCGGCAACGCGATCACGACGCCGGCGCACTTCGACGAATCGAGCAACATCGCCTGCGTGGTGGCCGGCCGGCGCCGCTTCACGCTGTTCCCGCCGGAGCAGATCGGCAACCTGTACATCGGCCCGCTCGACCACGCCCCGACCGGCACGCCGATCAGCCTGGTGAACTTCGCGGCGCCCGACTTCGAGCGCTTCCCGCGCTTCCGCGAGGCGATCGCCGCCGCGCAGGTGGCCGAGCTCGAGCCGGGCGATGCGATCCTGATCCCGGCGCTGTGGTGGCACCATGTGGAGT
>NZ_JBFUFP010000222.1:0-6606 GCF_056403375.1 Rhizobacter sp. P2_H2 | reverse complement strand
GCGCCGAAGAAGATCGCGATCCTCGGCGGCGGCGTCGCGGCGATGACGGCGGCCTTCTACCTGACCGACCAGCCAGGCTGGCGCAATGCCTGCGACATCACCGTCTACCAGATGGGCTGGCGGCTCGGCGGCAAGGGCGCGAGCGGGCGCAATGCCGCGCTCGGCCAGCGCATCGAGGAACACGGGCTGCACATCTGGTTCGGCTTCTACGCCAACGCCTTCAAGACCATCCAGCGCGCCTACGAGCTGCTCGACCGCCCCGAAGGCGCGCCGCTGCGCACCTGGCGTGACGCCTTCAAGCCGCAGCAATTCATCACGCTGACCGAGCGTGTGAAAGGTGACTGGAAGCTGTGGCCGATCGAGACCCCGGCGATGCCCGGCGAGCCCGGCCAGGGCGACGAGACGCTGGACCTGTGGCAGATCGTGCAGGTCGGCTACGAGTGGATCAAGCAGTGGCTGGGCGAGCTGAAGGATGCCGAGGCGCATGGCGAGCTCGGCCCGGCGCATCGTGCGATCCCTGCCGACGTCCTGGCCAACCTCCCTGTGGGCAGCTGGCTGCACCGGCTCGCCGCGCACGTCGAGGACGACGTGCTGTCGCTGTGCAGCGATGTCGGCGTCGCGTTCGCCGCGCTGCAGCGCTTCAGCGCCGACCTGCCGGCCGCGCTGCGCGACCACGACCCCGGCCACCACCTGCTGCAGTCGAGCGCGCTGAAATGCGTGCGCACCTGGCTGCATGCGCGCTTCAACGGCCTGCTGGCCGACAGCGGCATCGCCGACGACCTGCGCCGCCTCTACATCTGCGCCGACCTGGGCCTGACCAGCATCATCGGCATGATCGAGGACGAGGTGCTGACGAAGGGCTTCGACGTGATCAACGGCGAGGACTTCCAGGCCTGGCTGACGCGCCACGGCGCGAACCCGCAGGTGACGGTGCGCTCGGCGCCGGTGGTCGGCTTCTACGACCTGGTGTTCGCCTACGAGGACGGCAACTTCGACAAGCCGGACATCGAGGCCGGCACGATGCTGCGCGGCATGCTGCGCGTGGCCTTCGACTACCACGGCGCGATCATGTGGAAGATGCAGGCCGGCATGGGCGACGTGGTGTTCACGCCGTTCTACCAGCTGCTGAAGGAACGCGGCGTGAAGTTCGAGTTCTTCCACAAGGTCGACGAGCTGGTGCCCGATGCCGCCGGCAAGAAGGTTGCCGAGATCCGCATGACGCGCCAGGCGGCGCTCGCCGACCCGGCGCAGGCCTACGCTCCGCTGGTCGACGTGAACGGCCTGGCCTGCTGGCCGAGCGCGCCGCGCTTCGAGCAGCTCGACGCCGCGCAGGTCGCGCTGATGCGCCGCCACGGCATCAACCTCGAATCGAACTGGAGCGACTGGCCCGAGGTGTATGCCGCCGCGTTCGGGCAGCCGCTGCCGACGCGCACGCTGAAGCTCGGCGAGGATTTCGACCAGGTGGTCTTCGGCATTTCGGCCGCATCGGTCGCGCAACTGTGCCCGCAGCTCGTCGCGCGCAGCCCGGCGCTGGCCGCGTCGTGCGAGCACGTGAAGGCAGTCGCGACCCAGGCCTACCAGGTGTGGCTGAACCGCGACCTGCACGAGCTCGGCTGGACGCTGACGGGCCCCGACGGCCAGCAGCCGGTGCTCAGTTCGTTCAGCGAGCCCTTCGACACCTGGGCGCCGATGGACCAGTTGCTGTGCCGCGAAGCGTGGCCGCCGGCGATCGCGCCGAAGAACGTCTCGTACTTCTGCAGCGCGTTGCCGCTCGCGAGCTACCCGCCGTACAGCGACCACGCGTTCCCGAAGCGCATGGCCGAGCAGGTCAAGCAAGGGGCGATCGAGCAGCTGCAGCGGCGCATCGGCACGCTGTGGCCGAAGGCCGTGACGGCGGAGGGCTTCCGCTGGCCGCTGCTGGTCGACCCGTCCGGCGCCGTCGGGCCGGCACGCTTCGACAGCCAGTACTGGCGCGCCAACGTCGATCCGTCGGAGCGCTACGTGCTGTCGGTGGTCGGCAGCAGCCGCTACCGCCTGGCGACCGACGGCACCGGCTTCTCGAACCTGTTCGTCACCGGCGACTGGATCCGCACCGGGCTGAACGCCGGCTGCGTCGAGGCGGCGACGATGGCCGGCATGCAGACCGCGCGCGCGATCTGCGGCCATCCGGCGGTGATCGTCGGCGAGCGGGACGTTTAAGAACGCTTCAGGGCCGCGGCTGATGCTTGTTGTTACAGTCGACCCCTTCATGAGAAGCCCGTCCCGCCACGCACCGCACGCCCGCAGCCTGCGATCGTGCCTGTCTGCCTGGATCGCGGGGCTGCTGTGGCTGATGGCCGGCAGCGTGCTCGCGCAGACGGCGGTGTCGCCGACCGAGCCGGTGGAGCTGACCCGCAGCGGCCAGTTCTACCTCGCCGAGGCGAACGAGGAGCCGCCCGACGTCGACCGGCTGGCCGACTGGCTCGCGCGCAAGACGCCGGTGGACCATGTGTCGCTGCTCGGCGGGCGCTACTGGTTCCATGCGACGGTGCGCAACGACTCGCCGGCAACGCAGTGGGTGATCGACCCGCATGCGAGCCTGATGGAGCACGTCGGCGGATGGATCTACGTCGGCGGCCAGCCGCCGCAGACCTTCGTGACCGGCTACCACGCCGACACGCCCTACATGCTGCACTACGGCAGCGACATCACGCTGCCGCGCGGCAGCTCGGCGCACGTGCTGCTGCGCATCGACAGCCGCTACTTCGCGCGGCTGCCCGGCATCGACATCCAGACCAAGGCCGAGTACCGCCGCACCGTGATCTCGGAGAACGTGCTGGCGCTGTTCGCGCTCGGCGCGCTGCTGACGCTCGCGCTCTACAACCTCTTCATGTTCCTCGGCACGCGCGACAAGGCGCTGCTGTACTACGCGCTGTACCTGGTGACGGCCACGGCCGGCTGGGGGCTGACCTTCCACATCCCGGCGCAGTGGCTGGGCTGGCACGGGCTGCAGTGGCACTACCTGCCGTTCTTCCTGATGGTGGTGTTCAACACCCTCTTCTACATCGAGTTCCTGCAGCTGCGAGAAGCCAACCCGCGGCTCGCGTGGGCGGGCCATGCCAACCTGGTGCTGGCGCTGGTGCTGCTGCCGAGCTGCTTCATCGCGGTGTCATGGGCGCACACGCTGGCGACGATCGTCATCTCGATCTCGCTGACACTCGCGCTCATCGCCGGGCTCGTGCGGCTGTGGTCGGGCTACCTGCCGGCGCGCTACTTCCTCGCGGCCTTCCTCGCGCTGCTGCTGCCGGCGCTGGTGATCCTGCCGGCCAACCTCGGCCTGAGCCAGGACATGGTGCGCAACCCGGAGCTGATCACGCTGCTGGGCAGCACCGCCGACGCGATCCTGCTGGCCTTCGCGCTGGCCGACAAGATCCGGCTGCTCGCGCTCGAGAAGGACGGCTACATGGTGCAGCTGCACCGCGCGCTCGACCAGGCCAGCACCGATTCGCTGACCGGCATCGGCAACCGCCATGCGTTCGACCGCACGCTGTCGAAGCTGACGGCCGCCGACTCGTCGGCCGGGCTGATGCTGGTGATGATCGACCTCGACGGCCTGAAGCGCATCAACGACGAGCGCGGCCATGCGCACGGCGACGCGCTGCTGTGCGAGTTCTCGCGCCAGCTGCAGACGCTGCGCGACCGCGACATGACGGTGTTCCGGCTCGGCGGCGACGAGTTCGCGGTGCTCGGCGACATGCGCCATGAAGACGAGACGCGACACGACATGCGCCGCTTCGAGGAGCGGCTGCACGCCGCCGGCTTCGAGGGCTGCGGCATCAGCTTCGGCATCGCGTTCGGCTCGGAGATCACGTCCAGCAGCCAGCTGCTGATCCATGCCGACGCGCGCATGTACCGCCACAAGTCGACCAAGCGCGACGCCCCGGGCGGCGCCGCGCAGCCCTTCAATCCTCGCCGCGCTTGAGCTTCATGCGCTCGCGTGCCAGCCGGCCGCGCGCCTTCCACTGCGACAGCTGCTGGTGCCGCTCGAGCACGGTCAGCGTGTCGCGCCGCACCTCGCGCAGCAGCTTGTGGTAGTTGCGCACGCGGTCGGCGCCGACGCCTTCGCGCACCGCGCAACCCGGCTCGTCCTCGTGGCGGCAGTCGCGGAAGCGGCACTGCAGCGCGAGCGTCGCGATGTCGTCGAAGCTGAGCGCGAGCCGCGCCTCGTCGGTGTCGGGTCGCAGCGTGCGCAGCCCCGGCGTGTCGATCACGCAGGCGCCTCCCGGCAGGCGGTGCAGCGAGCGCGAGGTGGTGGTGTGCTTGCCGCGGCTGTCGTGCTCGCGCACCGCGCCGGTGTCCTGCAGCTCGGTGCCGGCCAGCGTGTTGGTGAGCGTGGACTTGCCGGCGCCCGACGAGCCCATCAGCACGACGGTCTGGCCGGCTGACAGCCACGGCTGCAAGGCCTGCGCGGCCTCGGCGCTGCGGCCATTGACGGCCAGCAGCTCGACATTCGCCGGCAGCCGGCCGCGCAGCTGCGCGCGGRCCTCGTCGAGGGCCTGCGGCGGCACCGCATCGGCCTTGGTCAGCACGACCACCGGCTGCACGCCGCTGCCCTGCACCAGGATCAGGTAGCGCTCCAGGCGGCGCGGGTTGAAGTCGTCGTCCAGCCCCATCACGAGGAAGGCGGTGTCGACATTGCTGACGACCGGGTGGCGGCGCCCGTCGGCATCGCGCCGCGCGATGTGGCTGAGCGGCGGCACGCGTTCGTGCACCCAGCACTGGCCGTGGGCGTCGGCGGCGCCGATGACCCAGTCGCCGACGGCCAGGCCGGTGTCGTCGTCATCGAGCGCGCGCATCAGGCGTGGCAGCACGCGCGCACTGTGCGAGTGCTCGCCGTCGTGCAGCTCGACGGTCTCGCGGTGCACTTCGGTCAGGCGCATCAGGCGGGCGCCGGGTGGGAAGGTTTCAGGAAGGGACGCGGGAAACGTGGAAAAGGAGGCGGCCTCGGCGGCCATCGCGGGCGTGAGCCCCATCGAGCGCAGGCGCTCGACATCGATCTCGATCATGGTGGGTGGTGTCTTTCATCATCGCAGCCGGCGCACGCGCCGAGCCAGGAGCCCCGTGCGGCGAAGGCCGTGCGGGGCAACGAAGGAATGAAAGCTGTGCCGCGGCGGCAGGGGCGCCGGCGGGAAGATCAGGACCCGAAGAGGGAGTCGGGCTCGATCAGCGCTGGAGCGAAGTGCAATCCGCGGACAGCAGGAGGGCAATGTCAGTGGTTCTCATCGCGTGGTCTCCTTGTGGCTGTGGGAGCGGACCCAACCGGGGCGGCCGGGGACTTCGGGCGCGCAGTGTGGCATGGCCGGTATCCACGCGTCAATGTCATTGCAAAGGCGCGACAATGCGGCTCCCCTGCTGGATTGGAGCGTTGGGATGATTCGATCGCTTTACATCGTCACCGGCGCATCGCGCGGCCTGGGTGCGGCAATGGCGGAACGACTGCTCGCCCCCGGCACGCAACTGCTGTGCATCTCGCGGCGCACCAGCGAGGCGCTGGCCCTGAAGGCCGGTGCCGCCAACGCACGCTGCGAACAATGGGCGATGGACCTCGCGACACCGCTGCCGGTGGCGCACCGGCTGTCGGCATGGCTCGCGCAGATCGACCACACCTCGTTCGACACCGCGACGCTGATCAACAACGCCGGCGTGCTGACGCGCGTCGGCCCGCTGGGTCATGTCGACGGCACCGATGTGTCGAACGCGCTGCGCGTCGGGCTGGAGGCACCGCTGCTGCTGACCGCCGCGTTCCTGCGCGCGACGCTCACGTGGCCGACACGGCGGCGCGTGCTGCAGATCTCGTCAGGCCTCGGGCGGCGCGCGATGGCCGGCCAGGCGATCTACGCTGCGGCCAAGGCCGGGCTCGATCATGCGGCCCGCACGATCGCGCTCGATGAAGCGCTGCAGCCGAACGGCGCGAAGATCGTCTCGCTGGCGCCCGGCGTGATCGACACCGAGATGCAGGCCCGGCTGCGCGACAACCCGGCGGATGGCTTCCCGGACCAGTCGCATTTCGTGAACCTGCAGCGCAACGGCGGGCTGGCGTCGCCGGCCGAGGCCGCGGCCAAGGTGCTGGCCTACCTGGACCGCACCGATTTCGGCAGCCAGCCGGTGGCGGACGTTCGGGACGCCTGAGCCTAGGAACGGTCGAGTCTGGGTGGGGCGGAGGGGACTTCGCGCGCTTCGACGTCGACCACGTTGGCCGGGTCGACCGCCGCACCACCCCGCGTGAAGCCGCCGAACGGCTGGCGCGGATCGACCTTGAAGCGCCGCACCTGGGGCTTGCGGCCGCGCAGCAGTGCCCACGTGATCAGTGTCAGCGTGAGGACGATGCCCAGCAGCAGCAGCCCGGCCGCGAAGACGGCGCCGATCACGATGGCGACCAGGCGAATCAGGAAGGCGAACACGCGGCGGAAGATCATGGACAAGGGGCACCTCGTTGGCGAGCCGGCATTATCAGGCCGGCCCCGGCGCAGGGTCTTTCAGGTCTTTCAACGCTGATTTCAGCCGCGCTCGCCGCGCGCCGCACGGGCCTGCTGCGCGAGCTGCACGTCGCTGGCTTCACGCTTGCCG
>NZ_JBFUFP010000221.1:0-6616 GCF_056403375.1 Rhizobacter sp. P2_H2 | reverse complement strand
GCATGAAGATCGTGTGGTCGGGCAGGCCTTCGGGATGGCGTCGCACCAGCTCGCCCGACAGCATCGCGCCGACCGTGCGGTTGACGTTGCGCGTCTCCTCCATGAACTGCACCTTCTCGCCGCGCTCCAGCGCGGGCAGGCACTTCTGGATCAGCTTCACGTCGAGCGCACGTGCCAGGCCGTGGTYCTGTTCCTCGACCTGGCGGCGCGCCACGTCGGCCGGAGCCGTCGGCAGGTGGAAGATGCGCGAGAAGTCGAGGCCGCGCGCCTTCCAGTGCGAGATGCCCTTGCGGGTGTCGAGCAGGTCGGCGCGGCCGATCAGGTCGTCGAACTTGCGGATGCCCAGCTGCGCCATGATCTGGCGCGCCTCTTCGGCGATGAAGAAGAAGAAGTTGACGACGTGTTCCGGGCGGCCCTGGAATTTCTTGCGCAGCACCGGGTCCTGCGTGGCCACGCCGACCGGGCAGGTGTTCAGGTGGCACTTGCGCATCATGATGCAGCCCTCGACCACCAGCGGCGCGGTCGCGAAGCCGAATTCGTCGGCCCCGAGCAGCGCACCGATGACCACGTCGCGGCCGGTCTTCATCTGGCCGTCGGCCTGCACGCGCACGCGGCCGCGCAGCCGGTTCAGCACCAGCGTCTGCTGGGTCTCGGCCAGCCCGAGCTCCCACGGCGTGCCGGCATGCTTGATCGAACTCCACGGCGACGCGCCGGTGCCGCCGTCATGCCCGGCGATCACGATGTGGTCGGCCTTCGCCTTGGCCACGCCGGTCGCGATGGTGCCGACACCGACCTCGGACACCAGCTTCACGCTGATGCTCGCACGCTGGTTCGCGTTCTTCAGGTCGTGGATCAGCTGCGCCAGGTCTTCGATCGAGTAGATGTCGTGGTGCGGCGGCGGCGAGATCAGCCCGACGCCCGGCACCGAGTAACGCAGGAAACCGATGTAGTCGGTGACCTTGCCGCCCGGCAACTGGCCGCCCTCGCCCGGCTTCGCGCCCTGGGCCATCTTGATCTGGATCTGGTCGGCCGACGACAGGTACTCGGCGGTGACRCCGAAACGCCCCGACGCCACCTGCTTGATCTTCGAGCGCAGCGAGTCGCCCTCCTGCAGCTCGTAGTCGGCCTCGATGACCTTGTTCGCGATCACGTCGCTGACCTTGGTGCCGGCGCTGATCCGGATGCCCTTCAGCTCGTTGCGGTAGCGGGCCGGGTCTTCGCCGCCSTCGCCGGTGTTCGACTTGCCGCCGATGCGGTTCATCGCGACGGCCAGCGTCGCATGCGCCTCGGTGGAGATCGAGCCGAGCGACATCGCGCCGGTCGCGAAGCGCTTGACGATCTCGGCCGCGGGCTCGACCTCGTCGAGCGGGATCGCCTTGGCCGGGTCGACCTTGAACTCGAACAGCCCGCGCAGCGTCATGTGGCGGCGCGACTGGTCGTTCACCAGCTGGGCGTATTCCTTGTAGGTGTCGAACTTGTTCGCGCGCGCGCTGTGCTGCAGCTTCGCGATCACATCCGGCGTCCACATGTGCTCCTCGCCGCGCACGCGCCAGGCGTACTCGCCGCCGGCATCGAGCATGTTCTCGAGCACCGGGTCGTCGCCGAAGGCCGCGCGGTGCATGCGGATCGCCTCTTCGGCAACCTCGAACACGCCGATGCCGCCGACCTGGCTCGCGGTGCCGCGGAAGTACTTGTCGATCAGCGCCTTGTCGAGGCCGATCGCCTCGAAGATCTGCGCGCCGCAATACGACATGTAGGTCGAGATGCCCATCTTGGACATGATCTTCGACAGCCCCTTGCCGATCGCCTTCACGTAGTTGTAGATCGCCTTGTCGGCCGACAGCTCGCCCGGCAGCTCCTTGTGCAGGCCGATCAGCGTCTCCATCGCGAGGTACGGGTGCACCGCCTCGGCGCCATAGCCGGCCAGCACCGCGAAGTGATGCACCTCGCGCGCCGAGCCGGTCTCGACGACCAGGCCGGCCGTCGTGCGCAGGCCCTCGCGCACCAGGTGCTGGTGGATCGCCGACAGCGCGAGCAGCGCGGGGATCGCGACGTTGCCGCGGTTCATCGCGCGGTCGCTGATGATCAGGATGTTGTGGCCGCTCTTCAGCGCATCGACGCTCTCGGCGCACAGCGAGGCGAGCTTGGCTTCGACGCCTTCGTCACCCCACGCGAGCGGGTAGGTGATGTCGATCACATGGCTCTTGAACTTGCCATGCGTGTGCTTCTCGATCTCGATCAGCCGCTCCATGTCGGCGAAGTCGAGGATCGGCTGCGACACCTCGAGCCGCATCGGCGGGTTCACCGCGTTGATGTCGAGCAGGTTCGGCTTCGGGCCGATGAACGACACCAGCGACATCACGACCGCCTCGCGGATCGGATCGATCGGCGGGTTCGTGACCTGCGCGAACAGCTGCTTGAAGTAGTTGTACAGCGGCTTGTTCTTGTCCGACAGCACCGCGAGCGGCGAGTCGTTGCCCATCGAGCCGGTGCCTTCCTCGCCGGCCTGCGCCATCGGGCTCAGCAGGAACTTGATGTCCTCCTGCGTGTAGCCGAAGGCCTGCTGGCGGTCGAGCAGCGATTCGCCGAACTCGCGCGGCTCGCCGGTCAGCTCGATCGAGTCGAGGCGGATGCGCACGTTCTCGATCCACTGCCGGTAGGGCTTGGCGAGTGCGAACTGGTTCTTCAGTTCCTCGTCGTCGATGATGCGGCCCTGGTCGAAGTCGATCAGGAACATCTTGCCGGGCTGCAGCCGCCACTTCTTGACGATCTTGTTCTCCGGGATCATCGGCAGCACGCCGGATTCGGAGGCCATCACGACCAGGTCGTCGTCGGTCACGATGTAGCGCGACGGGCGCAGGCCGTTGCGGTCGAGCGTGGCGCCGATCTGGCGGCCGTCGGTGAACACCATCGAGGCGGGGCCGTCCCACGGCTCCATCATCGCCGCGTGGTACTCGTAGAACGCGCGGYGGCGCTCGTCCATCGTCGCGTGCTGCTCCCAGGCCTCGGGGATCATCATCATCGCGGCATGCGCGAGCGAGTAGCCGCTCATCGTCAGCAGCTCGAGCGCGTTGTCGAAGGTGGCGGTGTCGGACTGCCCCTCGAAGGTGATCGGGTAGAGCTTGTTCAGGTCGTCACCGAGCACCGGCGACTTCATCACGCCTTCGCGGGCGCGCATCCAGTTGAAGTTGCCCTTGACGGTGTTGATCTCGCCGTTGTGCGCCACCATCCGGTACGGGTGGGCCAGCGGCCATTCGGGGAAGGTGTTGGTCGAGAAGCGCTGGTGCACCAGCGCGAGCGCCGACATCACGCGCGGATCCTGCAGGTCCTGGTAGTACTTGCCGACCTGGTCGGCCAGCAGCAGGCCCTTGTAGATGATGGTGCGGCAGCTCATGCTGGGCACGTAGTACTCGCGGCTGTGCGTGAGCTTCAAGCGCTGGATCGCGCTCGACGCCGTCTTGCGGATCACGTAGAGCTTGCGCTCGAGCGCGTCCTGCACGATCACGTCGGGTCCGCGGCCGATGAAGACCTGCCGGATGATCGGTTCCTTGGCGCGCACGGTGGGCGACATCGGCATCTCCGAGTCGACCGGCACCTCGCGCCAGCCCAGCAGCACCTGCCCTTCGGCCCGCACCGCGCGCTCCACCTCCTGCTCGCAGGCCAGGCGCGACGCGTGCTCCTTCGGCATGAAGATCATGCCGACGCCGTACTCGCCGGGCGGTGGCAGCACGACGCCTTGCACCGCCATCTCGGCGCGGTAGAACTCGTCAGGAATCTGGATCAGGATGCCGGCGCCGTCGCCCATCAGCTTGTCGGCACCGACCGCACCGCGGTGGTCGAGGTTCTCGAGGATMTTCAGGCCCTGCGCGACGATGCTGTGCGCCTTGTGGCCCTTGATGTGGGCGACGAAGCCGACGCCGCAGGCATCGTGCTCGTTCGCCGGGTCGTACAGGCCGTGCTCGGCCGATTGCTGCAGTTCAGCGGCGTCTGCGGAATCTGCGGGAGATGCCCCACCTTGGTCGGCCTGGGTCATGGCGTGCTCCGTCCGGAAATCTGGAATGGACGCGAAGAATACTGCAGTGCAACAGGGGCTTCAATCGAAATAAATAGGGTCAGACACCTTTCGATGTGTCGATCGATTCATCGACCTTATAAATGGGGACACATCAAATGGCAGCTTTCGGCGGCCGTCCCCGGGGGCGGGCCACCAAGCGGCGGCTCGTCACCAGGGACAGGCTGTCGATGAACGACGCCTCGCCGAGCGGCCATCCTTGCGTGGTGGCACGCCGGAAGCGCTCGGCCTCGGCCGATGAAGTGCCCTGCTCGAACCATGTCCGGTATTTCATCTCCCGGTCGAATGGCGTGYTACCCAAGGCCCAATAAAGGGAGTGGTCGCTTACCACGGGATCGGTCGCCTGCCCAAGGTGGTGCGGCGCACTCGAGGCGCGCAGGTCCGGCACGGCCGACTCGACATAGCGCATGGCAGCAAGCAAGTGCCGTTCCCCCTCGATCGGGGCGGTACGGAAGCGGCCATCCCACAGGCTGCCGGAACGGCCATGCCGGCGGTTGAATGCCTGGCCGTGCTGGCGGCCGATGGCCTGCATCAGCCGGCTCAGCGAATCCGCAGCGGAGGGTGTTGCGAGCAGGTGCACTTCGCCCGCCGCCAATCCGTAGGCATGGACCGCGACGCCGCTCGCCTTCACAGCCTCGGCCAGCATCCGCAGGAAGCCCTGGATGTCAGCCTCGTCGATGAACACCGGCTGGCCGTTGTGCCCGCGCTGCTGCACGAGGTGCGGGTGGCCGGGAATGCACAGGCGGGCGAGGCGCGCCATGGCTCAGTCGAACAGCCGCCGGCCGGTCAGGCGCTCGTGCTCGCGCAGCGCGTAGCGATCGGTCATCCCTGCGATGTAGTCGGCCAGTTGCCGCAGCCCGGCCGTGCGCGATTCGCCGGGCGGTATCCACTCCTGCGGCGCAGCGCGGTAGATCGCGAACAGCTCGCGCACCACCTGCTTGGCCCGGTCGGTGGTCGCCACGACCTGCGGATGCCGGTAGAGGTTGTGCCGCAGGAAGCGCTTCAGCTCGACGCTGTCGGCTGCCATCTGCGCGCTGAAGCAGATCAGCGGCGGCGCCCGGCGAACGTCTGCCACGCTGCGCGGACCGTGCTGTGCGATCGCCGCGGCGCTGGCGTCGAGCACGTCGTAGACCTGGGCCGAGAGCATGCGGCGGATGCTCTCGAAAAGCAGCCGCTTGCCGCGCAGGCCGGGGTGGGCTGCCAGCGATTCGGCCTTGTAGCGCGCGAACAGCGGCACGTCGTCGAGTTGCTCGAGCTTCAGCAGGCCGGAACGCACGCCGTCATCCACATCGTGCGCGTTGTAGGCGATCTCGTCCGCCAGGTTGCACAGCTGGGCTTCCAGGCCCGGGCGCAGCCGCGCGACGAAGCGGTGCGCGACACCGTTCGGCTCCCTGGCCTCGAGCCGTGCGGCGGCCGGGCCGGAGCAGTGCTTCAGGATCCCCTCCCGGGTTTCCAGCGTCAGGTTCAGCCCGTCGAAGTGCGGGTAACGCTCTTCGAGCGAATCCACGACGCGCAGGCTCTGCAGGTTGTGCTCGAAGCCGCCGCTGTGCGGATCCACCGCCTGCAGGCAGTCGTTCAACGCATCCTGGCCGGCGTGGCCGAACGGTGTGTGGCCGAGGTCGTGGGCCAGCGCGATGGCTTCGACCAGGTCCTCGTTCAGGCCGAGGCTGCGCGCGATCGAGCGGCCGAGCTGGGCCACCTCCAGCGAATGGGTCAGCCGGGTGCGGAACAGGTCGCCTTCGTGGTTCAGGAACACCTGCGTCTTGTAGACCAGCCGGCGAAAGGCGGTGCAGTGCACGATGCGATCGCGGTCGCGCTGGTACTCGCTGCGCGTGGGCGCGGGCGACTCGTGCAGCCGGCGACCGCCGCTGTGCTGCGGGTCGCAGGCATACGGCTGCCATGCTCCGGCCGGACGCGGGGCCGACATGGCTCAGGCAGCGTGGGCCGCCAGCACCTCGCGCACGATGTCGTCGGGTACCGGCCGCAGCGCGGCGCGGCCCGGCGCCTCGATCACGACGAAGCGGATCTCGCCGGCCTCGGACTTCTTGTCGACGCGCATCAGCTCGAGGTAGCGGTCGGCACCGAGTTGCGGGCCACGGATCGGCAGGCGCGCGCGCTCGACCAGCCGGGTGATGCGCTGCGCATACGCCGCGTCGATCAGGCCGAGGCGGTGCGACAGGTCGGCCGCCATCACCATCCCGCAGCCGACAGCCTCGCCATGCAGCCAGGTTCCGAACCCGAGCCCGGCCTCGATCGCATGGCCGAAGGTGTGGCCGAAGTTCAGGATCGCGCGCAGGCCGGTTTCGCGCTCGTCCTGGCCGACGACCCAGGCCTTGATCTCGCACGAGCGCTTGACGGCATGGGCCAGCGCCTTCTTGTCGCGCGCGAGCAGCGCGTCGAGGTGGTCTTCGATCCAGCCGAGAAAGGCATCGTCGGCGATCGGGCCGTACTTGATGACCTCGGCCAGCCCGGCCGAGATCTCGCGGTCAGGAAGCGTGTCGAGCGTGTCCAGGTCGGCGATCACGCGCAGCGGCTGGTAGAACG
>NZ_JBFUFP010000220.1:0-6655 GCF_056403375.1 Rhizobacter sp. P2_H2 | reverse complement strand
CCGCGACCCCGCCGACGAGCAAGCCGACCAGCGGGAAATGCCGCGCGCTCGCGTTCAGCCACGCGGGCTCGAAGCCGACGCGCGACGGCACCGGCACGCGCGTGAAGAACTGCAGCGCGATCGCCATCAGGCGCAGTTCGTGCAGCACGGCCTTCACCACGCGTCAGGCCTCGCTGCGGTCCGAGACGCCGGCCGATTCGAAGCTCGCCATCTCGGCCAGCACGCGCACCGCGCTTTCCAGCAGCGGCCATGCGAGCGCGGCGCCCGAGCCTTCGCCCAGCCGCAGCCCGAGGTCGAGCAGCGGCTCCCCGCCCAACTCGCGCACCATCAGCGCATGGCCCGGCTCGGCCGAGCGGTGCGCGAGCACGCAGTAGCCGGCGAGCGCCGGCGCGAGCCGCGTGGCCACCAGCACCGCGGCGCTCGCGATGAAGCCGTCGACGACGACGACGCGCCGCTCGGCGGCCGCCTGCAGCGCCGCCCCGGCGAGCATCGCGATCTCGAAGCCGCCGAACGCGGCCAGCACCTCCAGCGGCTGCGTCGCGCCGGCATGGCGTTCGAGCACCTGCGCGAGCACCGTGCGCTTGCGGGCGAGGCCGGCATCGTCGAGCCCGGTGCCGCGGCCGACGCAGGCATCGATCGGCTGGCCGCCCAGGCGCGCGAGCAGCAGCGCGGCGCTGGAGCTGTTGCCGATGCCCATCTCGCCGAGCAGCACCGCATTGCCGGGCAGCTCGTGCACGACGGCCATGCCGGCCGCCAGTGCCTGCCGGCATTGCGCCTCGCTCATCGCCGGTCCGGCCAGCGCATCAGCGGTGCCGCGCGCGACCTTGCGGTCGAGCAGCCCGGCACGCGGCGCGAAATCGTGCGCGACGCCGGCATCGACCACCGTCAGCGCGAGACCGTGCTGCCGCGCCAGCACGCTGACCGCCGCGCCGCCGGCCAGGAAGTTCTCGACCATCTGCCAGGTGACATCGCTCGGAAACGCCGAGACGCCGCGCGCCGCGAGGCCGTGGTCGCCGGCGAACACCAGCATCTGCGGCTGCACGAGGCGGGGCGCCTCGTTGCGCTGGACCAGCCCGAGCTGCAGCGCGAGCGATTCGAGGCGGCCGAGCGAGCCCTGCGGCTTGGTCTTGCGGTCGAGCCGCTGCTGCAGCCGCTGCGCGAGCGCGGCGTCGTCGATCGGGGTGATGGAGGGCAGTTCGAAGCGCATGGGTCAGTCCCGCGAAGGTTGGAGAAGTCGCATCAGCGAGCCGGGCGCGAAGTGCGCCTCGGCGAAATCGGCGAGGCCGTCGAACACGGCGTCGAGCGTGCGGGCCTGCCGGCCGAACAATGCGCGCAGCACCTCGTCGCATTCGAACACGCCGTGCGCATAGAGCCCGAGCACGTTGCCGCGCTGCCAGCCGATCGGCTCGCCGCCGGCATTGCGCAGCGCGACGGCGAGCGGCGCGGTGGCCTGCGTGCGGCCGTGGCGGATCTCGTAGCCGCGCAAGGCGGCCTGCGACAGCGCGGCCCACGGCCCGTCCAGCGTCTCGAAGCGAGCCTCGACGGTGCAAAGCCGCTTCTCGCGCTCGAAGCGCGTGGCCAGCGGCAGCAGCCCGAGGCCGGCCGCATCGCCGTCGATGCCGAACGGGTCGGCGAGCGATTCGCCGAGCATCTGCAGCCCGCCGCACAGCCCGAGCACCGGCCGGCCGGCCGCGGCATGCCGGCACACCGCATCGGCCAGGCCCTGCGCACGCAGCCACGCGAGGTCGCTGCTGGTGTGCTTGGAGCCGGGCAGCACGATCCAGTCGGCATCGGCCAGCGCGGCCGGCGTGCGCGCCCAGCGCAGCCGCACGCCGCTCAGGTGGCGCAGCGGCTGGAACTCGTCGAGGTTGCTGATGCGTGGCGGCGCGATCACGCTGATGCGCAGGCCGTCGGCATCGCCGCTCGGCGTGTCGTCGAAGACGCCGTCTTCCTCGGGCAGGCCGTGGCCGCGCCACATCGGCAGCACCGCGAGCGTCGGCACGCCGGTCAGCTGCTGCAGCTGCGACGGGCCGGGTTCGAGCAGCCGCGCATCGCCGCGGAAGCGGTTCAGCACGAAGCCGCGCAGCAGCCGCTGCTCGTCGGCCGCGAGCAACTGGTGCGTGCCGTACAGGTGGGCGAAGGCGCCGCCGCGGTCGATGTCGCTGACGAGCAGGCAGGCTGCGTYGGCCGCGAGCGCGGTGCGCATGTTCACGTAATCGCTGTGGCGCAGGTTGATCTCGGCTGGCGAGCCGGCGCCTTCGATGACGATCACGTCGTGCTCGGCCTGCAGCGATCGCAGCGCGCCCTGCGCATGCGGCCACAGCAGCGCGCTGCGGTCATGCCACGGCACGCCGGCGAGGTCGGCGCGCACCTCGCCCATCAGCACGACCTGGCTCGCGGTGTCGCGCTCGGGCTTCAGCAGCACCGGGTTCATGCGCACGTCGGGGGCGGCGCGGGCGGCCAGCGCCTGGAAGTATTGTGCGCTGCCGATCTCGCCGAGGCGGCCTTCCAGGCCCGGCACGACGCGCGCGTTGTTGCTCATGTTCTGCGCCTTGAACGGCGCGACCTTCAGGCCCTGGCGCGCATACCAGCGGCACAGCGCGGTCGCGAGCCAGCTCTTGCCGGCACCGCTGGTGGTGCCAAGGACCATCACGGCGCGGGCGGTCATCGGGTGATCTCCATCCAGGCGCGTGCGAGCGCATCCTGGGCTTCGGGGCGCTGCACGCCGAGGCGCACGGCGCCGGGCAGGCCCATCGATGCCGTGTCGCGCAGCTTGATGCCAAGCTCGCGCAGGCGCGACAGGCGTTCGACGAGACCGTCGGCGCGCACGACGTGGAACGGCGTCTCGCTGTCCTCGCACCGCCAGCCGAGCGTGGCACAGAGGTCGAGTTGGCGCGCCTTCCAGCGGCGCAGCGTGGCCAGCGACTCGTGCAGCCAGTGCTGCGTGGCGGGTGCCGTCCACGCGGTCAGCATCGCGACGCCATGGGCGCCGACCGGCCATGAGGGCGCGAGATCCAGCAGCGGTTGAACGAGCGGGTCGGCTTCGGGAGCGATCGCATAGGCAGCGCGGATACCGGTCAGGCCAAGGGCCTTGTTCGGCGACCACAGCTGCCATGCGGCAGCGGACATCATGTGTCGCTGCCCTGAAAGCCGCAGCGGAGCGTACGCGCAGTCGATGACGTGCACCGCGCCGTCGACCCAGGCCAACGGCATCGACCGGCCCAGCGGGCTGCTCGGCGACGCGTGCCAGACCAGCGCCGCGGCATCGCGTTCGACCTCGCGCAGGCCGCGCGCCGCTGCTGCCGCCGCGTAGTCGCCGTAGCAGGGGCGCGGGATGAACACGCCGGCACTCGGCTTGCCGAGCGCGATGGCGGTGCTGATGCGGGCGATGAACTCGCTGGCGCTGGCCGCGATCACGATGCGGCCGGAGGTGACGCCGTGGTGTGCGGCCAGTGCCGCACGCAGGTCGGTGTACGACGGGTCCGGGTAGCGGCTCGCGTCGACCGCCTCCCACGCGAGCGGCGCGGGGCCGCAGGCGTTCGCGTTGGTCGAGAAATCCCAGTGGGGAATGCCCCGGGCGTCCGGCCCGCCATGCACCACGTCAGACGCTCCTCGCCAGCAGCGCGATGGCCGCCGTGGCCACCGAGGCCCAGGCGGCAATGCCGGCATACCGCAGGGCCACTCGCACATCGGCCGCACGCGGCACCCTCGCCCGCGCGTTCAGCGTGTACACGCCCGGCTTGCCGAGCCGCACCCCCAGCCGCAGCGCCATCGCGCCCATCGGCCAGCCGCCGTTCGGCGACGGGGTTCGCAGCGATTGGCCGTACAGCCGGCGCCAGTCGACCCGCCGCAAAGGCGGATGCAGCAGCACGGCCGTGATGCGCGCGGGCAGCCACGACAGCACGTCGTCCGCCCGCGCCGCCCACTTGCCGGCCCACTCCCACTCGCCGCGGTAGCCCCACATCGCGTCCGCCGTGTTGGCGAAGCGGTAGACCAGTGCCCCCGGCAGGCCGGCCACCGCGAACCAGAACAGCGGCGCCACCAGCGAATCGTTCAGGTTCTCGGCCAGCGTCTCGATCGCGGTCTCGCGGATGGCGGCTTCGTCGAGCGCCGAGGTGTCGCGGCTGACCACGCGCGAGAGTTGCAGCCGCCCTGCTTCCAGGCCCTGCCCCAATGAACGTTCGATCGCCACCACCTCGTCGCGCAGCATGCGCCATGCGAAGCAGGGCTTCAGCAGCAGCGCCAGCAGCGGCACCGACGCCCACCACGGCCACGCCGACACTTCGCGCTGCAGCAGCCAGCCGGCCATCGCGATCGCGCTTGCGCCGACGCACCACGCGAGCGCCCCGCCGACGAAGGCCGGCCACGGCGACCCGCGCCGCAGCACGCGGCCCACCGGCCCCAGCACGTGCCCCAGCCACGCCACCGGGTGCAGCGCATTGCGCGGCTCGCCGAAGCAGGCGTCCCACGTCCAGGCCAGCAGCAGCGCGGCGGCGAGCATCAATCCTCGATGCCGCGCTGTGCCGGCACGCCAGCCTTGTAGTGGTGCTTCACCAGCGTCATCTCGGTGACGGTGTCGGCCAGCTCGACGAGCTCGGCCGGTGCGCCGCGCCCGGTCAGCACCACATGCACATGAGGCGGCCGCTCGCGCAGGCAGGCCAGCACCGCATCGAGCGGCAGCCAGCCGTAGCGCAGCGGGTACATCACCTCGTCGAGCACGACGAGGAAGTGTTCACCGGCCCGGATCGTCGCCTCGGCGCGCGCCCAGCCGTCCTTCGCGAGCTGCGCCGAGTGCTCGAGGTCGCGGCTCTTCCAGCTGAAGCCGTCGCCCAGTCCTTCGATCGGCACGCCGAGCTGCTCGAACACCCGGTGCTCGCCGAAGCGGGCCGACGGCACCTTCATGAACTGGTAGACCTTCACCGCCTTGCCGCGCCCATGCGCCCGCAAGGCCAGGCCAAAGGCCGCTGTGCTCTTGCCCTTGCCGTCGCCGGTGTGGACGATCACCAGCCCGCGGCGCTCGCCGTCGGGTTTCTCGCTGCGCCGCTCGGTCGGCGGGGTTTCGATCTGCATCTCAGTCGTCCAGGTTCGGAAGGGTCAGGAAGCGCGCACCGACGCGCTGCACCCGCAGCGCGTGGTCGAACACCGATTCGAGCGCGGCATGCACCAGCGGGTCGTCGTGCGCGCCCTCGGCCGCGATGCGCCCGTGCTGCATCACGACGAGTCGGTCCGCCTGCAGCGCGAGCGACAGGTCGTGCAGCACGCTGACGACCCTCTGCGTGCGCGCCAGGCGCTGGAACAGCCGCACCAGCGCCACTTGGTGCGGCGGGTCGAGGTGGGTGGTCGGCTCGTCGAGCAGCAGCACCCCTGCCTGCACCGCCAGCGCGCGGGCGATCAACGCACGCTGGCGCTCGCCGCCGGACAGCCCGTGCAGCTGCCGGTGCTGCCACGCGCTGCATTCGGTCGCGGCCATCGCGGCATCGACGATCGCCTCGTCGTCCGGCCCCGGCGGCGTGAACAGCCCCAGGTGCGGCAGGCGGCCCAGGTGCACCACGTCGCGCACCGTCAGCTCGCCGCGCGCCTCGCCCTGCTGCGCCAGCCACGCGAGGCGTTGGGCGCGCTCGCGCGCCGGCCAGCCGGCAATCGGCCGGCCTTGCAAGGTCACGGTGCCGGCGGCCGGCGGCAGCAAGCCGGCCAGCACCCGCAGCAGCGTCGACTTGCCGACGCCGTTCGGCCCGACGATCGCCGTCCACCCCGGCTGCAACGCGAGCGACACATCGTTGAGCACCGGCATACCGCCCAACGACACGCGCACGCCCTCGCACATCAGCGCGCTCATTCGATCCCCCGCCGGTGCAGCAACCACAGCAGGTAGCCGCCGCCGAGCAACGCGGTCAGCACGCCGACCGGCAGCTCCTGCGGCGCGATCAGCAGGCGCGCCAGCACGTCGGCCGCGAGCAGCAAGGTGCCGCCCATCAACGCGCTGACGACCAGCAGGTAGCCCTGCGCCGACGGCGCGAAGCGCCGCACCAGGTGCGGTGCGACCAGGCCGACGAACGCGATCAGCCCCGATTGCGCCACCGCGAGCCCGGTCGCCAGCGCCAGCACGACCACCAGCACCAGCCGCAGCTTCGACAGGTCGAGCCCCAGGCTCAGCGCGCTGTCGATGCCGAGCGTCAGCGCATCGAGCGCGCGCGCCAGCCGCCAGGCGAGCGGCACGCAGACCAGCGCGCCGGCCCCCAGCAGCAGCACGCTGTCCCAGCCGAGGAACGAGGTACTGCCGAGCATGAACCACTGCTTGCCGCGCAGCGCATCCGGCGCGACCGTGGTGACGAGGTCACTGGCCGCACCCAGCACCACGCCGACGACGACACCCGCCAGCAGCAGCCGCGTCKTGTGCTGCGCGCCACGCGACAGCAGCAGCGTCAGCAGCACGCCGCCGAGCGCGCCGACGAACGCGCCCAGCACCAGCCCGGCCCGCGACAGCAAGTCTRCTGTCCCCAGGCTGATGTAGTGCCCGGCCAGCGCCTGCGCGGCCAGCCCGAGCACCACCGCGAGCGTCGCGCCCGATGCGGCACCCAGCAGGTAGGGATCGGCCAGCGGATTGCGGAACAGCCCCTGCGCCACCGCGCCGGCCAGGCCGAGCAAGACGCCGACC
>NZ_JBFUFP010000219.1:0-6662 GCF_056403375.1 Rhizobacter sp. P2_H2 | reverse complement strand
GCTGCGGATCACGCAGCAGGAGTTGGGCTACCTGGTGGGGTTGTCGCGGCAGCGGGTCAACGAGGCGCTGCATGCGCTGCAGGCCGAGGGGCTGATCCGCATCGAATACGGCGGGCTGCGGGTGATCGACCTCGAAGGATTGCGGCGGCGCCTGCAGCGTTCCGCCGATGCGGGCGCTACTCCTCCAGCTCCGCCTTCGCCATCTCCACGTCCAGCCGCTCCATCGCATCTGCCGGATTGAACGCGGCCGCGTCGGCATACAGCTGCTCGGCCTCCTTCATCTTCTTGTCGCCCTCGAGCATCACCAGGCCGTTCGCGTACTCCACCATCGCGATCGCCGAATCCGGGTTCAGCTTCAGCGCGGTCTTGAAGGCTGCCAGGCCCGCCTCCTTGCTGGCCCCCTGCGTGCGGCCGAGCAGCGAGCCCACCTTGTCGATCACCTCGGCGTGGAAGGTGCCGAGGCCGATGTGCGCATCGGCATGCTTGGGCTGCAGCTTGATCGCCGTCTCCAGCGCGCCCTTGACCTTGCTGCCCAGCCCCTGGGCCAGCGCCTTCGCGACGCTGATGCCCTGGCTGTAGCGGCCCAGCGCATAGGCCGACAGGTACCAGGCGTTCGCGTTCTTCGGGTCCTCGGCGGCCTGCGCCTCGGCGCGCTCGGCGACCTCCTGGAACAGCGCGAGCTTGGTCTTCTCGTTCGTCTCCAGGTAGTTCGCGTAGATCGCCTGCGCCTTGTTCGCGACCGTGATGCCGGCGCCGCCCGCCTTCAGCCCGGCCYCAGTCGCCTTCTGGAACTCGCCGGCGTGGAACAGCGCCCACGCGGCCAGCACCTTGTCGTCCTTCGGCAGCGGCTCGGCATCGCCGGCATGCAGCCGCGCCCACTTCTTCTTCAGGCTCGCGGCGTCCAAGCTGTACTCGGCGGCGTCGTACGGGAAAGCGGTCCACTTGGCCATGGTTGTCTCCTGGGGTCAGCGCTTGGGCAGCGCATTCTGGTAATTGCCGACCAGCGCGAGCAGGTGCTCGCGCGCGGCGGCGTCGAGGTAAGGCGTCAGCAGGCTCAGCACATGGAAGGCGCCGCGCAGCAACGCGGCACCGGCGCTCTCGGGCTCGAGCGCATGGCGCGGGTCGCGCACGTACTCGTAGCTCAGCCAGTAGGTCAGCACGACCACCATCGCGGTCGCGACCGGCTCGGTCTCGCGGGCGTCGAGGCCGGACCGGCCGGACTTCGCGATGGCACCACCGCGCGCCAGGCCGTCGAGCACCGCACGCACCGCGCGCGACTTCTCGTCGAGGATCTTCTGGAACTGCGTTTCCAGCCGGCGGTTCTTCGACAGCAGGTCGTTCAGGTCGCGGTACAGGAAGCGGTACTGCCAGATCAGCTCGAACAGCATGTGGAAGAACAGCCACGCGTCCTCGACGTGGCGCACGTCGTCGGCCGCGCGCAGCAGCGTGAGCAGCGATTGCTCGTAGCGGCCGAACAGCGTGTTGATCAGCTCGTCCTTCGCCGGGTAGTGGTAGTACAGGTTCCCGGGACTGATCTTCAGCTCGGCCGAGATCAGCGTCGTCGAGACGTTCGGTTCGCCGAAGCGGTTGAACAGGTCGAGTGCGACCTCGAGGATGCGCTCGGCCGTGCGGCGCGGCGGCTTCGGGTCTTTCGAGGCGGTGGCCATCGGCGTTGTCGTTCTGGTGGGTGGCAGGTCCCTGGCGCGGGCAATCTAGCACCAAGTCCCGCGCCCACCGGCCGGTATTTGCCCGTGCCAGCAGGAATGACGGCCGCTGCCTACAATCGCCGCCTCTTCCGGAAGAACATGGCAGCCATCTCGTTCCAGCAGGTCAGCAAGACCTACCGCTCCAAGAGCTCGCACAACGAAGTGCGAGCCTTGTCCGAAGTCAGCATGGACATCGAGCCCGGCGAGTTCTTCGGGCTGCTCGGGCCCAACGGCGCCGGCAAGACCACGCTGATCAGCATCCTCGCCGGCCTGTCGCAGGCGTCCAGCGGGCGGGTGCTGGTGCATGGCCATGATGTCGTCACCGACTATGCCGCCGCGCGCCGCAGCCTGGGCATCGTGCCGCAGGAGCTGGTCTTCGACCCGTTCTTCACGGTGCGCGAGGCGCTGGTGATCCAGAGCGGCTACTTCGGCGTGCGCGGCAACGACGCCTGGATCGACGAGCTGCTGCACAACCTCGGTCTTGCCGACAAGGCGAACGCCAACATGCGCCAGCTGTCGGGCGGCATGAAGCGCCGCGTGCTGGTCGCGCAGGCGCTGGTGCACCGCCCGCCGGTGATCGTGCTCGACGAGCCSACCGCCGGYGTCGACGTCGAGCTGCGCCAGACGCTGTGKCACTTCATCGCGCGCCTCAACAAGGAAGGCCACACGGTGCTGCTGACCACCCACTACCTCGAAGAGGCCGAGGCGCTGTGCAACCGCATCGCGATGCTGAAGCAGGGCCGCGTGGTGGCGCTGGACCGCACGTCGGCGCTGCTGGCCGGCACCGCGAGCACGATGCTGCGCTTCAAGATGGATGCGCCGCTGCCGGCCTCGCTGGCCGCGCAGTCGCGCGTGACCGGGCGCATCGTGCAGATCAAGGCGCATGACGCGCACGAGGTCGAGACGGTGCTGGGCGTGCTGCGCGCCGCCGGCTGCCAGCCGGAAGACCTGGAGATCGGCCGCGCCGACCTGGAGGACGTGTTCCTCGACATCATGAACGGGCCGGCGGAGGTGAAATCATGAGCGCCACGCCTGGATTGCTGTCGGGCACGCGCACGCTGCTCTACAAGGAGGTGCTGCGTTTCTGGAAGGTCAGCTTCCAGACCGTCGCCGCGCCGGTGCTCACTGCGGTGCTGTACCTGCTGATCTTCGGCCACGCGCTCGAAGACCACGTCAAGGTCTACGGCACCGTCGGCTACACCGCGTTCCTGATCCCCGGCCTCGTGATGATGAGCGTGCTGCAGAACGCGTTCGCCAACAGCAGCTCGTCGCTGATCCAGAGCAAGATCACCGGCAACCTGGTGTTCCTGCTGGTCACGCCGCTCAGCCACTGGGCCTGGTYCCTGGCCTACGTGGGTGCGGCCATCGTGCGCGGGCTGGTGGTCGGGCTGGGCGTGCTGCTGGTCACGCTGTGGTTCGCGCCGCTGACGGTCGCGCAGCCGCTGTGGATCCTGGTGTTCGCGATCGCCGGGGCCGCGATGATGGGTGCGCTGGGGCTGGTGGCCGGCCTGTGGGCCGAGAAGTTCGACCAGATCGCCGCGTTCCAGAACTTCATCGTGATGCCGATGACCTTCCTGTCGGGGGTCTTCTACTCGGTGCACTCGCTGCCGCCGCTGTGGCTGAAGGTGAGCCACCTGAATCCGTTCTTCTACATGATCGACGGCTTCCGGCACGGTTTCTTCGGCGTCAGCGACGTGTCGCCGTGGACCAGCCTGGCAGTGGTGGCGGGCAGCCTGGCCGTCGTCTGCGGGCTGTGCCTGCACCTCTTGCGCATCGGCTACAAGATTCGCCACTGAACAACCCGGGTTGGCATCCGGGCTACCGGCCTGGGTGATAATCGCGGTCCTTATGGCCGACCCTACACCCGACGACGTCCAGCGCTTCATCGCGCAAGGGCTCGCCTGCGAGCACTTGCAGGTCGAGGGCGACGGTCGCCACTTCTTCGCCACCATCGTTTCGGCGGAGTTCGAGGGTGCCAGCCGCGTCGCGCGCCACCAGCGCGTCTACCAGGCCCTCGGCGATAGAATGCGCGAGCAAATCCACGCGCTGTCGATGAAGACCCTCACGYCCGCCGAGTGGGCCCACGCTGCCGAGCCCGCCTCGGCCCACCACCACCACTGAACCCAGCCGCAGTGTCCGCTGCGGCTGGCGGGCCTGCGGGTGCAGGTCATTCAGCCGTGTCGGGCCTGGGCGATCCAAGCCATGGACAAACTCCTCATCCGCGGTGGCCGCCAACTGAACGGCGAAGTCACGATCTCCGGGGCCAAGAACGCCGCGCTGCCCGAGCTGTGCGCCGCGCTGCTCACCGCCGAGCCGGTCACGCTGACCAACGTGCCGCGCCTGCAGGACGTGAGCACCACGCTGAAGCTGCTGCGCAACATGGGCGTCAGCGCCGAGCGCAGCGAATCCGCCCCCGACACCGTCGCGCTGAACGCCTCGGCCGTCACCTCGCCCGAAGCCCCCTACGACCTGGTCAAGACGATGCGCGCATCGATCCTGGTGCTGGGCCCGCTGCTGGCGCGCTTCGGCGAGGCCACCGTCTCGCTGCCCGGCGGCTGCGCGATCGGCTCGCGCCCGGTCGACCAGCACATCAAGGGCCTGCAGGCGATGGGCGCCGACATCGTCGTCGAGCACGGCTACATCATCGCGAAGACGAAACGCCTGCGTGGGGCCCGCATCACGACCGACATGGTCACCGTGACCGGCACCGAGAACCTGCTGATGGCCGCCACGCTGGCCGAGGGCGAGACGGTGCTCGAGAACGCCGCCCAGGAGCCGGAGATCCGCGACCTCGCCGAGATGCTGATCGCGATGGGCGCGAAGATCGAAGGCCACGGCGGCAGCAGGATCCGCATCCAGGGCGTCGAGCGGCTGGGGGGCGTGCAACACCGCATCGTCCCCGACCGCATCGAGACCGGCACCTTCCTGTGCGCGGTGGCCGCCACCGGCGGCGATGTCGTGCTGCGCCGCGCCCGTGCCGACCACCTCGACGCGGTGATCGACAAGCTGCGCGAGGCCGGCGTCACGATCGAATCCGGCGCCGACTGGATCCGCGTGAAGAACGCGAAGCGCCCGCGCGCGGTGAGCTTCCGCACCAGCGAGTACCCGGCCTTCCCGACCGACATGCAGGCGCAGTTCATGGCGCTGAACTGCATCGCCGAAGGGCCGGCCAAGGTCACCGAGACGATCTTCGAGAACCGCTTCATGCACGTCAACGAGCTGGTGCGGCTGGGCGCGAAGATCGAGGTCGACGGCCATACGGCGGTGATGAACGGCGTCGAGCGCCTGTCCGGTGCCACCGTGATGGCGACCGACCTGCGTGCCTCCGCCAGCCTCGTGATCGCCGGCCTGGTGGCCGACGGCGAGACGGTGGTCGACCGCATCTACCACCTGGACCGCGGCTACGACCAGATGGAAGCCAAGCTGCGCGGCATCGGCGCCGACATCGAAAGAGTCAAGTGATGCTGACGCTGGCACTGTCCAAGGGACGCATCTTCGACGAGACGCTGCCGCTGCTGAAGGCGGCCGGCATCGAGGTCACCGAAGACCCGGAGAAGTCGCGCAAGCTGATCCTCGGCACCAACCAGCCCGAGGTGCGGGTGGTGCTGGTGCGCGCGACCGACGTGCCGACCTACGTGCAGTACGGCGGCGCCGACCTCGGCGTGGCCGGCAAGGACATCCTGCTGGAGCACGGTGGCCAGGGCCTGTACCAGCCGCTCGACCTGCGCATCGCGAAGTGCCGCATGAGCGTCGCGGTGCGGGCCGATTTCGACTACGCCGCGGCCGTGAAGCAGGGCTCGCGCATCCGCGTCGCCACCAAGTACGTCGGCGTCGCGCGCGACCATTTCGCCGAGAAGGGCGTGCACGTCGACCTGATCAAGCTGTACGGCTCGATGGAGCTCGCGCCGCTGACCGGCTTGGCCGACGCGATCGTCGACCTGGTGTCCACCGGCAGCACGCTGAAGGCCAACCACCTGGTCGAGGTCGAGGAGATCATGCAGATCTCGTCGCGCCTGGTCGTGAACCAGGCGGCGCTGAAGCTCAAGCGCGAGCCCTTGCGCCGCATCATCGATGCATTTTCCACTGCCATAGAGTCCCGACCATGAGCGTGAAGATCCGCCAGCTCACCACCACCGCCGCCGGCTTCGAGGCCGATTTCCAGCGGGTGCTGCATTGGTCGGCGGAAACGGATCATGCGATCGAGGAGCGCGTCGCCGCCATCCTGGCCGACGTGCAGGCGCGCGGCGATGCGGCGGTGCTGGAGTACACGCAGCGCTTCGACGGGCTGACGGCTGCCTCGGTCGCGTCGCTCGAGATCACGCGCGACGAGCTGCAGGCCGCGCTGCAGGCGATCACGCCGGCACAGCGCACAGCGCTCGAAGCGGCGGCGCAGCGCGTGCGCAGCTACCACGAGCGCCAGCTCGACGCCTGCGGCCGCTCGTGGAGCTACCGCGACGAAGACGGCACGCTGCTCGGCCAGAAGGTCACGCCGCTCGACCGCGTCGGCATCTACGTGCCGGGCGGCAAGGCGGCCTACCCGTCCAGCGTGCTGATGAACGCGGTGCCGGCGAAGGTGGCGGGTGTCGGCGAGATCGTGATGGTGGTACCGACCCCGAAGGGCGAGCGCAACGCGATGGTGCTGGCTGCCGCCGCGATCGCCGGCGTCGACCGCGCGTTCACGCTCGGTGGCGCGCAGGCCGTGGCCGCGCTGGCGTACGGCACCGCCACCGTGCCGGCCGTCGACAAGATCACCGGCCCGGGCAACGCCTACGTCGCGAGCGCCAAGCGGCGCGTGTTCGGCAAGGTGGGCATCGACATGATCGCCGGGCCGAGCGAGATCCTGGTGCTGGCCGACGGCAGCACGCCGCCCGACTGGGTCGCGATGGACCTCTTCAGCCAGGCCGAGCACGACGAGCTCGCGCAAAGCATCCTGCTGTGCCCCGATGCGGCCTACAT
>NZ_JBFUFP010000218.1:0-6672 GCF_056403375.1 Rhizobacter sp. P2_H2 | reverse complement strand
CGAATCGACGGTGCAGGGCCGCGCCGCCGACTTCGAGCAGCGCTTCTGCTACGACCGCTTCTGGATCGACGCCGGCATGGCGCCGCGCACGCGCTACCTGTGCAGCGGGCATTCGCTGATCGTCGTCGGCGACGCCCGCTCCACCTTCTACAACTGCCGCGACCGCGGCGTGCTGGCGCAGTTTCGCCACCAGCATTTCCTGCTGTTCCTGATCGCGCACTTCCAGAAGGCGGCGCTGCTGAGTTTCTCGGACACGCTGGTCGAGGCCTTGCGGCAACTCGACATCGGCCACCCCGCCAGCGTGCGGCGCTTCAAGCGGGCGATCCGCGCGAGCTTCGAATCCTTCCTGCGCTTCACGCACCGCTACTGGTTCCATTCGGTGTCCGACCAGGCACAGGTGCGCGCGTTGTTCCACATGTGCTCGACGCACCTGGGGCTCGATGCGCTGTACGCCGAGGTGAAGGAGCGCATCGCCGACATGAACAGCTACCTCGACGCCGACAGCCTGCGCCGCCAGGCCAACACGGTGGTGCGGCTGACGGTGGTCACCATCCTCGGGCTGGTCGGAACCGTGACGACCGGCTTCCTCGGCATGAACCTGCTGTCCGAGGCCGACGCGCCGCCCGGGCGCAAGCTGTGGCTGTTCGGCATCGTGTTCGTCGCGACGACGGTGCTGACCTTCTACACGATGGCCAAGTCGAAGGGCCTGTCAGACTTCCTCGATGCGCTGAGCGACGAGCGGCTGTCGGTGTGGACCAAATTCAAGGCGCTGCTGGCGGTGTGGCGCCGGCCCGTCGACTGATCACTGATCAGGCCGGCACGGCGGCCCGCGCGCGTGCGTTCGACGCCGGGATGTTGTCGCGCGCCATCGTGCGCCCGGCCTGCACCGCGGCGATCCAGTCGTCGGTGCCGGTGACCGCGGCGAAGCGGCTGTGGAACACGACGCTGAACACGCGGTGGATCTCCTCGGCGCTCGCCCGGCCGGCGGCGTTCTCGTACGACAGCGCGCCGCTCGCGTCCGACAGCAGCTCCACCGCGAAGCCGCGGTGCGTCGCCTCGATCACCGTCGACGCATTGCAGTTCTGCGTCATGTAGCCGACGATGCTCAGCGTGTCGATGCCGGCCGCGGCGAGCCAGTCGGCGAAGCCGGTGCCGGTGAAGACGCTCGGCCACTGCTTCTCGATGAGGTGGTCGCGCGCGCGGCTCGCCACCACCTCGTGCAGCGCCCAGCCGTGCGAACCGGTCGCGAACAGCGGCGCGGTCGCGGCCTCGCTGTGCTGCACCACCAGCACCGGGATGCCGGCCGCGCGCGCCGCATCCATCGCGCGGCCGATCTGCAGCAGGCTGCCCGCCACCGGCGGGTGCTCGATCGGCAGCTTGCCGCTGACGTACTCGTTCTGCACGTCGATGACGATCAGCGCACGGCGCGGGGTGGGCAGGGTGGACATGGCATTTCTCCTGGAAGGGGGACGGCTGCGTGCCGTCGACGGGATCGATTGTTCGCCCGATCGCGGCCCGGCGACAGTGGCCCGAATACCCGACTTCGATAGGATCGGGCCATGAGATCGCCCGAACCGCACCGTGTCGCCGTCGTCGCATTCGACGGCATCAGCCCGTTCCACCTGTCGGTGCCGTGCATGGTGTTCGGTCCCGACATGGCCGGCGACGGGGTGCCGCCGTTCCGGCTGCAGGTCTGCGCCGGCGAGACCGGCCCGCTGCGCACGACCGCCGGTTTCACGATCGGCGCCACGCAGCGCCTCGCGGCGCTGGCACGGGCGCACACGATCATCGTCCCGTCGTGGCGCGATGCCGCCGAGCGCCCGCCCGAGGCCCTGCTGCAGGCGCTGCGCCGCGCGCATGCCCGCGGTGCGCGCATCGTCGGGTTGTGCATCGGCGCCTTCGTGCTGGCCGAGGCCGGCCTGCTCGACGGACGCCGGGCCACCACGCACTGGCACCTGGCGGCGGAATTCGCACGGCGCTTTCCGCAGGTCGAGCTGCATGCCGAGGTGCTCTATGTCGACGACGGCGACGTGCTGACCTCCGCCGGCACGGCCGCCGCGATCGACTGCTGCCTGCACCTGCTGCGCGAGCTCGCCGGTGCCGAGGTGGCCGCGCGGGTTGCGCGGCGCATGGTGGTCGCGTCGCACCGGCAGGGTGGCCAGGCACAGTACATCGAGCAGCCGCTGCCGCGCAGCGGGGCGGACCAGCGGCTCGCGGCCGTGATGGCCTGGGCGCTCGCGCGGCTCGACCAGCCGCATGGCCTCGACGGGCTGGCGGCGCGCGCGGCGATGAGCCGGCGCAGCTTCACGCGGCATTTCCGCGCGGCCACCGGCACCACGGTGCTGCAGTGGCTGCAGAACCAGCGCCTGGCGCGCGCGCAGCGCCTGCTCGAGACCGGCACGAAATCGATCGAGGCGGTGGCCGCCGAGGCCGGCTTCGGCTCGGCGCTGTCGCTGCGCCAGCTGTTCGCGGCCCGGCTGTCGGTGACGCCCACCCAGTACCGCCGCGCCTTCCGCGGCCGCTGACGCGCGGGCGCCACTGTCGGGCAACGACTACAGCGGCATGCGCCGGGCACCGACGCGGCCGCGCGGTCGCCGCCGATTCGTACGCGACCTGCCGGCGCGGACGATGGCACCGTCGGTCCACAACAGGAGCAGACCATGATCGCTCGATCCATCGCTTCCCTCGCTTCCATCACCGTCGCCGCGGCCTTGTGCGCCTGCGGTTCCGCGCCGCGCGACGAGCGCCGGACGGTCGCCGAGGCACCGGTGGCCGCTGCGCCGGCGCCGGCCTATGCCCAGTACGGCCGCGTGCGCGACATCGAGGTGGTGCCGGTGGCCAGCCGCACCTCGGGCGGCGGTGCGGTGCTCGGGGCCGTGCTGGGCGCCGTGGTCGGCAACCAGATCGGCTCCGGCACGGGCCGCGTCGCGGCGACCGGGGTCGGTGCGGTGGCCGGCGGCGTGGTGGGCAACCAGATCGAGCGGCGCAACCGCCGCGACGACGAGATCTACCGCGTCAGCGTGCGCTTCGACAACGGCAGCGTGCAGAGCTACGACTTCCAGCGCGTCGACGACCTGCGCGTCGGCGACCGCGTGAAGTGGGAGGGCGGCCAGCTGCACCGCGTGTAGGGCCCGGTTGTCACTTGCTGTCAGGGCACGGTTGCGGGGATGATCGCGCTTCACTTCCGGGAGCAAGCGCGTGGGTATCTCTGAATCGACAGCGCCTGAATCGACAGCCCGCAGCCTGATCCGCGTCGGCATCGGCGGCTGGACCTACGAGCCCTGGCGCGACAACTTCTTCCCCGCCGGCTGGCCCCATGCGCGTGAGTTGGAGTACGCGAGCCGCCGGCTCACCGCGATCGAGGTGAACGGCACCTACTACAGCACGATGAAGCCGGCCACGTTCGCCAAGTGGCACGACGAGACGCCGGACGGCTTCATGTTCGCGCTGAAGGCCTCGCGCTTCTGCACCAACCGGCGCGTGCTGGCCGAGGCGGGCGAGTCGATCGGGCGCTTCATCGGCAGCGGGCTGTCCGAGCTGCGGTCCAAGCTCGGCCCGATCGTCTGGCAGTTCGCACCGACCAAGCGCTTCGATGCGGCCGATTTCGAGGCCTTTCTCGAGTTGCTGCCCGCCGAGGTCGACGGCCGGCCGCTGCGCCATGTGATGGACGTGCGGCACGACAGCTTCCGCTGCGCGCCGTACCTGGAACTCGCGCGCCGCCACCGCGTCGCGACGGTGTTCACCCATTCCGACGACTACCCGTCGTTCGCCGACGTGACCGGCGATTTCGTCTACGCCCGGCTGATGTCGGCGCAGGCGGCCGTGCCGACCGGCTACGAGCCGAAGGCGCTGGAGGCGATCGCCGGTTGCGCGAAGCACTGGGCGTCCGGCGGCGAACCCGACGGCCTGCCGCGTGTGGAAGCCCCGCGCGATGCCGCGCCRCGCGACGTGTTCATCTTTTTCATCAACGGCGCCAAGGAGCGGGCGCCCGCCGGCGCGATGGCCCTGATCGAACGCCTGGGCCGGCCGGCCCCGTGAGAATGTCCCGCGGCCGGCCAATGCCGCGGGCGGGCTGCACAGTTTCTCGACGATCTCTCGCTACAACGGCGGATCACCGCCAGCGAGTGCAGCGCTCTTGGACATCCAGCAGTTCCGTTTCGAAGACATCGAGGTCGACGCGGCAACCCGCCAGGTGACGCGCGCGGGCCAGGCCGTGCGCATCGAGCCCAAGGTCTTCGACGCACTGGTATTGCTGCTGCGCCATCGCCACCGGGTCGTCACGAAGCAGGAGCTGCTGGCCGTGGTGTGGCATCGCATGATCGTCACCGACGGCGTGATCGCACGCACGGTGATGAAGGTGCGCCAGGCGGTGGAGGTGGCGGGCAGGCCGCCGGCCGTGAAGACCATCCACAGCATCGGGTACCGCTTCGTGGCCGAGGTCGAGGAGGGGCCGGCGCGGGCCGTCGACCGCGGGGCCGAGGCCGCATCGGCGGCGGCCGGCGCTGCCGGTGTGGCCCGCATCGCCGTGCTGCCGTTCGCCAACGACACCGGTGAGCTGGCGAACGCGTGGATCGACCTGGGGCTGATGTCGACCACGGTCGACGAGCTGACGCGCCTGCTCGGCCCGGCCGCGGTGGTGCCGGTCGCGCACCTGCTGGCGGTTGCCACGGCGTTCGATGCCGAGCCGGCGCTGGAGGCGCTGGCCGGCCAACTCGCACCAGCGCTCGGTCCTGTCGAGGTGGTGCGCGCCGCCATGTCGCGGGCGGCGGGAGGTGTGCTGACGCTGGGCTTCGCGGCGCACGGCCCGACGCTGGGCACGTTGTGCGGCAGCATGGTGGGCACCGATCCGGTCCGGTTGTCGCAGCAGCTGGCGCAGCGCATCGCGGCCCGCGTTTGCACAGGCCGGTCGTGCGACGACCGCTTTGCGGCGCAAGCCCATGCGCGTGCGTTGAAGGCGCTGGACGAGCAACGGTGGGGTCGCGCCGAGGCGTTGTTGCGCGTGGCGATGGACCAGCGGCCCCACGACCCGCAGCTGCAGCTCGATCATGCGCACTGCCTGGTCGGGCAGCGCGACCCACGCGCGCTCGGGCTGCTGGAGGCCGCGCTGTGCGATGCGCGACAGGATCGGCACGCCGCGCGTGAACTGCGCGCACTGCACCTGCTGGCGGCCTGCCGGCATGCACGCGGTGAACTCGCCGAGGCCGAGCGCCTGCTCGGCGATGGCTTGCGCCAGGCCGAGTCGACGGGCGATGCTGCCGCCGAGCTGCAGCTGCTGCTGGCCAGTGCCGAGACGCTCACCTGCCTGGACAAGCCGGCCGTCGCCACCTGGCTGCTCGACCGGGCGGCGGCGCTCGCGACGCGGCTCCAGCATCCGTCGGCGATGGCCCACCTGTCCGACGTGCGCGGGCGCATCGCGCTGTACCGGGCCGAGGCACCGTATGCGCTGCAGTCCTTCGAGGAGGCCGCGCGCTTCAGCGAGCAGCACGGCCTGAGCGCGGGCGCCGCCTACAGCCTGACGCATGTCGGCCATTGCCTGCGCGACCTGGGCCGCATGGCGGATGCGGCCGGCTGGTACCGGCGCGCGTTCGATCATGCGGTGCGCTCCGGTGATCCCTGGGCCTGCGGGCTGACCGGCGTCTGCGCGGTGCGGTTCGCGAGCGGGCCGCTGGCCGACCCGGCCCCCTGCGACGCGATGCTGGAGCGCATGCGTCGCGGCGCCGCGCTGCCTGCGGCGATCGACCTGGCCGAGGCGTGGATCCTCGCGCGCAGCGGGCGCCTGCAGCAATCCGCGGAGGTGCTCGATCGCGCGCAGCGTGGCCCGATCCGCAGCCCGAGCCTCGGCTACCACGTGGCGGTGCTGCAGGTGCGCGTGCTGGTGCAGCTGGGCCTGCTCGCGCCGGCGCTCGAGCTGTCGAACGCGTTGCGCGCGCGCGCGGCGGGCCGCCTGCAGCGCGCGATCCGCGGTTCGAGCCTGCACCTGCGCGCGCTCGTCGCCGCGGCCGAAGGGGAACTGCAGCCCGCGCTCGCGCTGCTGCACGACAGCCTGCGCGAACAGTTGCCGTCGATGGCGCGCTGCGACGCCTTGTTCGACGCGGTGTGGCTGCACCTGCAGCTCGGCGAGCGCGACGAGGCGCGCGAACTGCTCGCGTCGATCGAGCCCTTCATGCAGGCGGCCGTCGCGAGCGGGTACGCCCCCGCCCTCGCGGTGCAGGCGCGTTGGCAGGCCGCGGCCGGCGAGGCCGATGGCCTGCCGAGCCTGCTCGAGCTGGCGACGCCTCGCCACCGGCCGGCGCTGCAGCCGGCCTGAGCGGCCATGGCAGCGAGCAGCAGCCCGGACCGCGGCGACGACACCGTGGCCTGGCGTTTCGGCGAGTTCGAACTCGACGGCGCGCGACGCACCGTGACGCGGTCCGGCCGGCGCCTGCGCCTGTCCGCGCGCGCGTTCGACGTGCTGCTGTACCTGGTGCGCCATCGCCACCGAGGCGTCGCCCGCAGCGAGCTGATGGCCCGCTGCTGGCCGCGGCCCGACGTGACCGACGGCGTCGTCGCCCGGGTCGTGATGTCGTTGCGGAAGGCGCTGGGCGACCTCGACGCGCGGCAGGGGCTGGTCCAGACCTTGCCGCGCGCCGGCTACCGGTTTGCGGCGCCGGCGACCGCGTGCGCGGTCGGCGC
>NZ_JBFUFP010000217.1:0-6675 GCF_056403375.1 Rhizobacter sp. P2_H2 | reverse complement strand
CCGCCTCGGCATGAGCCCCCAGCCCATTCCCTCACCCCCCGCGCCGCGAAGCAACCATCAGAACGCCGAGCAAGACCCTCCATCACTCACATCCAGGCACCCCGACAGCTGCGGCTGATTCCGCACCTTCCCCCACTCGGCCGCCAGCGGATCCGATTGCTTGTCGTCCGCCGACAACCCACGGATCAGCGAGGCCGCCGTGCAGATGTACGGCTGCGCCAGGTTGCGCCCGTACACGCCCGATTCGAACTGCGACTGGAAGCGCGACTGCAGCGCCTCGCGCGTGATGCCCAGGATGTCGAGGTTGCTGATCTGCGCCGCGCCCAGCACCAGGTTCGCGCCCTGGAACGTGATCACGTAGCCGGTCGGTGAGGTCAGCGTGCCCTGCGTGATCGCATAGCTGCCCTCCGGGCTGGTCGGCGTCGCCGTCGTCGCGAGCGCGCCGGTCAACGCCGTCGCGGCGGTGTCGCCGTCCTGCAGGCCCGTCACCGTGTACGTCAGCGGCGGGATCGCGCCGGCCGGCCCGTTCGCCGGCGTCGCGGCGACAGTGACCGTCGGCTGCGTCGGCAACAGCACCTGCTGCCCGGTCTGCGGCAGCGCGATGCCCGACACCGAACAGGTCCCGGTGTCGCCGAACGCGCAGCCGTAATAGCGGATCGCGCCCGAGTTGGCCGCCAGGCCGGTCACCGACGGTGCCCACACGCTCCAGCGCGTGCCGGCCGACAGCGTCGCACCGGTGCCGAAGATCACCTGCGTCGGCGACACGATGTCGAGCCGGCCGACCTCGTTGTCCATCGAGATCGAACGGTTCAGCGTGATGCTGCCGGCCGCCTGCAGCAGCGCACTCGCGCCGCCCTGGCTGTCGGTGATCGCGAGCGTCGAGAACCCCGCGCCCGCCGCATCGAACGATGCCGCCGAGGCCGCATCCACCACCAGGTTGCCGCCCGTCACCACCGACAGCGAGCCCGGCGGATCGAAGGCCAGCGTGCCGATCTGGTTCTGCGCATTCGTGAGCGTCACGCTGTTTCCGCCGCTGCCCTGGATCACCAGCGTCTGCACGCTGATCGGCCCGGTCTGCGTCACCGCACCGCTGCTCATCAGCCCGAGCGTGCCGACCGAGTTCTGGCCGCCCAGCACGATGCCGGCCGAGCCGTTGCCCTGGTTCTGCAGCGTCAGCGACACCGCGTCGTGGTTCGCCAGCGCGCCACCATCGAGCGTGATCTGGCCGACGTGCCCCGCCGAGCCGACGACGATGCCCTTGCCGGCCGTCACGCCGCCGACGTTGTCGCTCGCCGGCTGCAGCCAGCTCGCGTCGACATAGAACTCGTCGCCCGGCTGCGCCGCCGCCTGCGCGCGCGGGCCGTTCGGCGTGCGCACCCCCGCGCCACCGCCGGTGTCGGCGAGGCCGATCCGGATCGCGATGTCGGTCTGCTCGGTCAGCCCGCCGTTCGCATCGACGCCCAGCGGCCGGAAGTTCACATACCCGGTCGTGCGGATGAACGGGTTGAACGAGGTGCCGAGGTCGAGCGCGGTGCCGCCGCCGCTCTCGCCGCCGATCACGACGTTGGCGCCGGTCGAGCCCGGCGTGCCGTCGGTCGGGCCGCTGTCGATGTGCAGGCCGTTGCTCTCGCCGGCGTTGTACTGCACGCCGATGCCGCCGCTCGCGTTGGCAGCCTGCCCGGCCAGCGTGATCGTGCCGGTCGAGTTCTCGGCACCGCCGATCGACAGCGTGCTGTAGCGCAGGCCGACTGCCGCGCTGGTCTCGACCAGCGTGACGCCGGCGTCGTCGGCGCGCCCCGCCAGCAGCACCGAGCCGGTGCCGGCCGAGATCGACAGCGTGCCGATGTCCAGCCCGATGGCCTGGTTGCCGGCGGCGGCGGTGCGCGTTGCGACGCCGCGCAGGTCGATCGTGCCGGCTGCGGTGGTCAACGAGCTGCCACTGATCTGCAGGGCCGAACCGGCCCCCGAGAGTCCGAGCACGCTGATGTTGTTCGCGTTGATGTCGGTGCCGGAGATCACGACCCCGGATTCGAAGGTGCCCGGGCCGCCTGCGCCGCGGATCGTCACGTCGCCGGCACCGGTCGTGCCGCGCGTGTCGACGGTGGTGACGTTCAGCTCGACACCGGCGATCTGGCCGTTGCCGCGCGCGAAGCCGCTGGCCGGCGTCGTGCCGCCGCTGATCAGCAGGTTGCCGCCGGCGGTGGCGAGCGTCGCGCCGTTGATGCTGACGTTGCCGCTGCCGGTGCCGTCCAGGTCGCTCAGCAGGTTGATGTCGAGCGGGCCGGCGCCCTTCACCGTGATCGAGCTGCCGGTGCCGAGCACGATGCTGTCGTGCGCCTGCAGCGTGAGGCTCGTGGCCCCGGTGCCGGCGCTGCGCACGATCGCCGCGCCGCCTTCCAGCGTGATGGTGCCGGTGGCCGAGCCGGTGTTGCCGGTGCCGGTCGAGATCGTCACGCTGGTGCCGCCGTCCAGCGCGGCGGAGATGTCGTCGGCGCGGATGTTGGCGCCCGGGCCGGTCGGGTTGAAGCTGCCGTCGGTGGTGGTGGCCCCGGTGGTCGAGATCGTCACGTCGAACGGATCCAGCGTCCAGGTGCCGGCCTTGCCGCCCGCCGCACGGGCGCGTGCATCGACCGTGCCCTGGCCGATCACGAAGCCTTCGGTGCTGTCGGTCAGGCTGGTCGTCATCGCCAGGCCCGAGGTCTCGATGCTGCCGCCGTTGCCGCCGTTCACGCCGCCGCGCGCATGCAGCGTGCCGTACATCTCCAGCACGCCGAACTCGGTGCGCGGCAGGCCGGTCGGCGAGGCCGACACCATGCGGTTCAGCATCGCCTGCATCGCGATCGAGCCGCCGTCGCCGCTGCCGGTGGCGTCGGCGCTGACGGTGCTGCCGCTCGCGACGAGCAGCGAGCCGGTGTCGGTGCCGCCGATCGTCACGCTGCCGCCACCGGTGGCGCCGTCGGCGGCGATCGAGGTGCCGCCGTTGGGTGCCGCCGCGCTGGCCGAGGGACGACCCGCGCGCCCCGCCAGCGCCGGGATGACGGCCGAGTTCAGCGAGATGTCGCGCCCGCCGAGCGTGATGCGCCCGCCCAGGCCGACGCTGCTGCTGGCGCCCAGCGTGGCGCCGTTCAGCACCAGCTGCGATGCGGCATCGCTGCCGGCATCGATGTCGATGGTGCCGCCGGCGCCGGTCGTGCTGTCGGTGCTGACGGTGCCCTCGATCGTGATCACCTCGGAGCGCGTGCCGCTTTCTTCAGCCGCCGCACCGATGCGGATCGCGCCGCCGCTTGCCAGCGTCTGCGAGCCGCTGCCGATCAGCACGCCGCCGCTGCGCACGGCCGGCGTGTCGAGCGCCACCTCGATGTAGCCGCTGGTGGTGACCGGCGCCAGCGTCGCGCTCCCGGCGGAACTCAGCGTGATCGAGCCGCGCGGCGCACTGATCACGCCAAAATGCTCGACGCCGTCGCGCCCGATCAGCAGGATCGAGCCGCCTTCGCCCGCCTGGATCTGCGGCACCAGCGGGTTGTCGGCTTCCATCACCTGAACGCTGCGGCCACCGGTCGGTGCCACGGTGGTCTCGAAGTCGATGCCGCTGCCGTTGATGAAGCCGGCGTAGTTGTTGTCCGACATGCTGGCCGACAGGTCCAGCGTGGTCGCCACCAGCGAGCCGACGTTCACCTGCGCGCTCGGCCCGAACACGATGCCGGTCGGGTTGACGAGGAACACCCGGCCGTTGGCACTGATGCCGCCGTAGATCTCGCTGGCCGGGATGCCGTTGGCATTGCCGGTCACGCGGTTGATCAGGATGCTCTGCGCGTTCGGCTGCGTGAAGTTGACCTTGGCGCTGCTGCCGACGCTGAAGCTCTCCCACTCGACCAGCGCGCGGTTGGTCGCGCTCGCGTTCTGCGTGACGGCGAGCGTCGGGTTGGTGCCGCCGCTCGATGTGCCGACGGTGGCATTGATCTGCGCGCCACCGGGCTTGACGACCGGCAGCTGCGTGACGGCCGGCGCAGCAAAAGCCGGCCCGCCGAGCGCAAGCGCAGCGGCCAGCGCGACCGGCAGYAGACGGGGTTCGAAGCKGGGTTGGAACGAGAGGGAGCGGGTTGCCATGGTGTGGATCCTCAGAATGCGTGCTGCAGCTCGACCAGGAAGCGGGTGCGCTTGTCGTCGGCTTCGGAGGTGACGGGCTCGTCGCCGCGCCGCGCGACGGCGGCCTTCAGCGTGAAGAGCTCGGGGTTGGTGTACTGCACGCCCAGGCCGGAGCCGTGCAGGTTCAGCGTGTTCGGCCGGCCGTCGTCGTCCGGGCGCTTGAAGCGCTTGCCGTGGCCGGCGTCGTGGAAGACGAAGCCGGTCCACTGCGGGTCGATCCACAGCCGCAGCTCGGTGTTCAGCACCGCGGCTTCGTCCGACGAGCCTTCGGCCGACGGGTAGGCGCGCACGCCGCGCGCGCCGCCGAGCGTCATCTTCTCGGCGTTGTCGAGGTTCTTGCTCGCGAACTGGCCGACCAGCCCGACGAACAGCGACACCCGCGGCACCACGGCCTGCAGCCGGTTGACCTGCACGCCGAGCTTGCGGAAGCTGCCCTGCGTTGCGCGGTCGCCGAGGCCGCTGTCGTAGTTGCGGTAGACCTCGCTCTCGATGTCGAGCTTGCCGAACTGCAACGAGACGTTGCCGCCGGTGAAGCCGCCACCGGCGAACGCGTCGCGGTTCTCGAACGACAGGCCGAACTCGCCGCCGCGCACCTTCTTCTCGGTGGTGTCGCCGAACTCGTCGACCAGCTTCTTGCTCGTCAGTGCGACGCGGCCGACCAGGTTGCGGTCGCGCGTGCGGATGAAGGGGTACGACAGCGACACATCGGCGACGTTGGCCGAGCCGACCGCGCCGGCACCGGCGAAATCCTGCCCCAGCTCGTACTCGACGCGCGAGATGCCGGCGCCCAGCCGCCACGCGGTCGAGCCGAGCGGGATCTCGTAGCCGAGCCGGCCGACCAGCGTGCCCTTGCCGCTGGAGACGGAGGCCCGCAGGTCGAGGTTGTCGCCCGAGCCGGTCGGGTTGTTCCAGCGCAGCAGCGCACCGGCGCGGTAGCGGCCGGTCGTCTCGGAGCCGTAGTTGTCGGCATCGACGCTCGCGTCCCAGCCGCGGCGCGCCTCGGTCTGCACCGCGATCGCGTAGCGGCCTTCGTCGCCGGTGGGCAGCAGCGTCGACTTGGCGCCGACGCCGGGCCAGTCGTTCAGCGTGTACATCGCGCGATCGAGCGCCAGCACGTCGAGCGGCTCGTCCTTCGCGATGCCGTTGCGCTCCAGCACCGCGGTGATCTTCTGCGGCGAGATCGGCGGCTTGTCGGGGCTCTCGACCGTCAYGCGGACGATGCGCGGCTCGACGATCGCGATCTGCAGCACGCCCTGCGCCAGGTCCTGCGTCGGGAAGCCGACGCCGACCAGGCCGTAGCCGCGCTCCTCGTAGAAGCGGCGCAGCGCGACCGCGACCACCGCGAGGTCGGTGGCGACGATCTCGCGGTTCAGCCAGGGCTTGACGACCTGCTGCAGCTCGGCTTCGGGCACCGCCTTGGTGGGCGTGAAGCGCACCGAGGTGATCGTGAACTTGACGAGCGGCCTGGCCGTGGCGCGCGGCGCCGAGGCGGCTTCGGCGGCCTGCGGCGCGTTGCGCAGCGCGGGGGCTTCGGTCTGGCCATGTGACGTCAACGGGAATGCCAGGGCCAGGGCCATCGGCAGCGTGCGCAAGGGAAGGTGGGTCATGCTCGTTCTCATCGTGCGGCCACCGCGTTGAACACCTGCAGGCGTCCATTCCCGACGACGTTGAAGGGGGCCCAGAAGAACGGATGCGCGAAGCGGCGGTTCTTCTGCACCTCGAGTTCGGCCTGTTGCATCGCGCCCATCAGGTCGCGGCCGCCGGCCAGTTCGCGGTACAGCCGGGTCATCAGCAGGTCGGTGGATTCATCGGCCACCGGCCACAGCGACGCGACGATGCTGTTCGCGCCGGCCGACAGGATCGAGTGCGTGAAGCCGACGATCTCGTCGCCGCGCGACACCTTGCCGAGCCCGCTCTCGCAGGCCGACAGCGTCATCAGGCGCACGCCGTCGAGCTTCAGGTTGTAGATGTCGCGTGCCTCCAGCAGCCCGGGCTCGCTGGGGGTGGAGGCCAGCAGCACGCGTGAGAACAGCGGATCGACCTCGTCGAGCTCGGCGTGCGCGGCGATGTGCACCACGCTCGCCGAGGCGGCGCCTTCCTTGAAGCGCTGCTTGGTGGCCTCTTGCTGCACGAAGACCTCGCTGCGGCCGAACTGCTGGGCCACCTTCTGCACCTCGCGCTCGGCGCCGGGCAGCGGCGGCACGTCGCGGTCGGTGGCCGGGTTGCCGAAGCCGAGCAGCGACGAGGCCTGCGCGTTGCCGCGCGCAAGCAGCTTCGAGCCGACGGCGGCCGACGGCCACACCGCCAGCGCGCTGCGCTCGACCAGGAAACCGCGGCCGTCGTGCAGCGCCTGGAACGGCAGGTAGTGCAGCGGGCCGTGCGGCACGACGAAGAGGCGGCGAGCGTCACCCAGGTCAATGCCGGACAGCAGCGACTTGAAGAGCTGCTGCGCGAGCGAGGTGGTGTCGCGGCGGCGTTCGATGACGCTGCTGCGGAAGCCCTCGACCTGCTTCGCGAGCGAGGCCTGGC
>NZ_JBFUFP010000216.1:0-6675 GCF_056403375.1 Rhizobacter sp. P2_H2 | reverse complement strand
CGCCCGGCGCAGGCGCCGCGGCCCCGGCGCCGCCGAACGGATTCGGGACGTTGGCGCAGCCGGCCACGGCCAGTGCGGCAGCCAGCGGCGCCAGGCGCGCGGCACATCGGGGCAGGTCCATGGGGGTCTCCGGTCGGGTGGACGCGGCATCGTAGCGTCCGATGCGCCGAATTGGCGACGCTCCCGCTCGCTTTTCCGCTCACTGCCGTCGCGGGCGCAGCATGACAATCCGCGCGTGATCCGCCCCGCCCACCTCCTGCGGCCGCGCCAGTGGCCGCTTCGCCTGCAGGCCAGCATGGGCAGCTGCGTGCTGCTGATGCTGCTGTCGCTGGCGATCGGCCAGCTGTGGGCCCGGCGGGCCGCCGACCAGGTGCGCACCGAGGCCGGCGCGGCGCTGCTGCAGACCGCGCGCAACATGGCCGATCGCCTGTCGTACGAGATGGCGGAGCGCACGCGCGACGTGCGCCTGCTGTCGCAGCTCGACGTGCTGCGCGGCACGACCTCGCCGGCCGAGATCCGCGGCGCGCTCGACCGGCTGCGCGCGACCCTGCCCGCCTATGCCTGGATCGGCGTGACCGATGCCGACGGCACCGTGATCGCCGCCACCGACGACGTGCTGCTCGGGCAGTCCATCGCCGCCCGCCCGGTGTTCCTCAATGGCCGCGAAGGCCTGTGGACCGGCGACGTGCACGAGGCGGTGATGCTCGCCCGCTACGCACCGAACTCGCCCGGCGAAGCGGTCAAGTTCGTCGACGTGGCCGCGCCGATCCGGCGCGCCGACGGCAGCCTGGGCGGCGTGATCGCGCTGCACCTGAGCTGGCAATGGGCCGACCAGCTGCGCCGCTCGGTGCTGAACCCGCGCGGCCTGCTGGCCACGCAGCAGCTGTCGGTGTACGGGCCCGATGGGGCGGTGCTGCTGGCGCCGCAGGCCGGCATGGGCCCGACCCTGGCACCGGCGCAGCTCGCCGCGCTGCAGGAGGGCTGGGCCGACACGCTGTGGAGCGACGGCAGGCCCTCGCTGACCGCGGTGGCCGAGAGCCGGCCGCTGCAGCAGTTCAAGGGCTTCCGCTGGCACGTCGTGGCCCGTGACCAGGGCGATGCGACCGCGGCGGCCACGCAGCAGGTGCGCGCCAGCGCGCTGGCCTGGAGCATCGGCATCGGGCTGCTGTGTTCGCTGATCGGCTGCTGGCTGATCGCGCTGCTGGTCGCACCGGTGGAGGAACTCGCGCATGCGCTGCGCGGCACCGCCGCCCGCCCGCGCGCACCCGGTGGGCCGGGCACATCGCTGCCGCGCCGGCGCAACGACGTGCAGCAGATCGCGGCCGCCGTCGCGCAGCTGCAGGACACGCTGAAAGACCGCGAGCAGGCGGTGCAGTCGCTCGAGCAGCGCGCGCTGCGCGATCCGCTGACGGGGTTGTGGAATCGCGGTTTCCTGGCCGAGATGGCCGAGCGCCTGGCCGACGACGTCGATCAGGCGCGGCTCGAGGTCTGCGTGCTGTGCCTGGACCTGGACGCTTTCAAGCCGATCAACGACCGCCATGGCCACGCGGCCGGCGACCAGGTGCTGGTGCAGGTGGCCAGGCGCCTGCGCAAGCTGGCGCGCGAGCAGGATTTCGTGTTCCGCCTCGGGGGCGACGAGTTCCTGGTGCTGATCACCGGCCTGCCGGGTGAAGGCAGCGCGCTGTCGCGCACGCTGGCCGAGCGCATCGTGCGCGACATGCGCCGGCCGATGAGCTACCTGACGCTGAACAACCTGCGGGTGGGCTGCAGCATCGGCGCCGCCGTCTGGCCGACGCACGGCGCGACGCTGGCCGAGGCGATGCGCCATGCCGACGAGGCGCTGTACGCCGCGAAGCACGCCGGGCGGGGGCAGTTCAGGCAGTACGCCGGGGTGTCGGGCTGAGGCGCTGAGGCCGGCGCTCAGGCGAAGCTGCGGCAATCCGCCAGCGGCAGGCCGCAGCCGTGCGGGTCCTCCGCGGCGAGCCAGGCCGCGGACACCTCGGTCGAGCTGCCGAGGAAGCGCTCGATCCACAGCATGAAGCCGTCGATGTCGAGCCTCGTCATCGGCATCGCCGACATGCTCAGCATCTCGCCGGTGTAGGCGTTCCAGCAGACCTCGAAGCGGGGATCGTCGCGCTGGGCGCGCGACAGGCAGCGCCAGTAGAGCTCATGCCCCGGCACCGCGACCAGCGAATGGCCCACCTGGGTGCCGATGCGCACGCATTCGAAGCGCGCGTCGAAGAAGAGGTCCACCGCGAAGCGGTCGTTGCAGACGAAGCGCGCCTGGTCACCCGCCACGCTGAAGGGCGAACTGCCGATGCGGCGGGCAAATTCGTCCAGGAGGATCTGCAAGGCGCTCACGTACCACTCGCGCTGTGGAGGCGCGGCGTCAGTAACGCGGACGTGCGCCGGGTTCCCTCGGGCGACACGACCGGCCGCACACAATGGGGGTCGCATGGACACCCCTCAGAAAGTGAACCGACGACGTGGGCGCGTTACTYAGCACGCGCCCCTCTCGGGGCATTCGATTCAACGGACCGCCTGACCCGGAAATCCCATGTCCCCTGTATCGCTCCCTACCGTCAAACCGCATGCAGCCCAGCGGATCGGCACCACCGCCCCGCTGGTGGTGCAGCACACGCCGGGACACCTGGGTCCCTACAGCATCACACCCGCGGAGCCGGGACCGGCCTGGGCCAGCCGCTATCGGCCGACGAACGATCGGCCGGCGAACGACGGCAACACGCCGCCGCCCGCCGAACCGGGTCAGTGAGCCCCGCCCCCACCGCCACCGGCGCCACCCTTCTTGGGCCGCGTCATCCACACCAGCCCGATCAGCAGCAGGAACAGCGCTGACGACAGGTAGAACAGGTCGGTCGCCGCCATCGTGTAGGCCTGCTGGTCGACCAGCCGGTTCACCGTCGCGAGCGCCTGGTCGGGGCTGTAGCCGCTGGCGCCGAGGTTCGACAGTGTCTGCGTCGCCGCAATGCTGTTGCCGTTCACCGTCTCGGCGATCTGCGCATGGTGCAGCACCGCGCGGTTCTCCCAGGCCGTCGTGAAGATCGACGTCCCGATCGCGCCGGCCGTGATCCGCACGAAGTTGCTCAGGCCGGCCGCGGCGGCCATCTGCTGCGGCTGCAGGCCCGAGAAGATGATGGCCTGCAGCGGGATGAAGAAGAACGCCATCGCCGCGCCCTGCAGGATCGTCGGCACCAGGATGGTGTTGAAGTCGGCCTGCGTATTGAAATGCGAGCGCATCCACAGCACCAGCGCAAAGCCGAGGAAGGCCACCGTGCCCAGGCGCCGCGGATCGATCTTGCCGATGTTCTTGCCCACCCACGGCGACAGCAGGATCGCGAGGATCCCCACCGGCGCCAGCGCGATGCCGGCCCAGGTGGCGGTGTAGCCCATGTACTGCTGCAGCCACAGCGGCATCAGCACCACGTTGCCGAAGAACACGCCGTAGCCCACCGACAGCGCCACCGTGGCGAGCCAGAAGTTGCGCCGCGCGAACAGCCGCAGGTCGACGATCGGGTTCTTCTCGGTCAGCTCCCACGCGAGGAAGAACAGGAAGCCCACCACCGCGACGACGGCCAGCGTGATGATCTGGCTGGACTGGAACCAGTCGAGCTCCTTGCCCTTGTCGACCATCACCTGCAGCGCACCGACCCACAGCACCAGCAAGCCCAGGCCGACGTAGTCGAGCGGCACCTTCTGCGGCACGGCGTCACGGGTGCGGTAGATCGACCAGGTGAACATCGCCGCGAGGATGCCGACCGGGATGTTGATGTAGAAGATCCACGGCCACGAGATGTTGTCGGTGATCCAGCCGCCCAGCAGCGGGCCGACCACCGGCGCGACCAGCACCGTCATCGCCCACATCGCCATCGCGGTGCCGGCCTTGGCGGCCGGGTAGCTCGCCAGCAGCAGCGTCTGCGACAACGGGATCATCGGGCCGGCCACCAGGCCCTGCAGCACGCGGAACGCGATCAGCGTCTCGATGTTCGGCGCCAGGCCGCACAGCCACGACGAGAACACGAACAGCAGGATGCTCGCCATGAACAGGCGCACCGGGCCGAAGCGGCGCGTGAACCAGCCGGTCAGCGGCACCGAGATCGCGTTGGCCACGCCGAACGAGGTGATGACCCAGGTGCCCTGGTTCGGGCTCACGCCCATGTCGCCGGCGATGGCCGGGATCGAGACGTTGGCGATCGAGCTGTCGAGCACGTTCATGAACGTCGCGAGCGACAGCGCGATCGTGCCGAGGACCAGCTGGCTGCCGGTCAGCGGCGGATGGGCCACCGGACGCGGCGGCGCGACCGGGGCGGGCGCAGGCGCCGGCGCTTCGGCGCCGGACACCGCATCGGCGGTGGTGGAGGACATGGGAAGGCTCCGCGGATCTCTGGGGCTGGCTTACTGCTTGACCGGGGTCAGCTTGACCGCGGCGGCGACGGCGCTCGACGCAACCGTCTCGCCCGCGGCGGCGGCCGGCGTCGCCGCCTCGCTGCGGCGTGCCGCCACCTTGGTGTCGGGCTTCAGCGCATGGCCGAGGTTGCTCGCGATGATCTTGCGCACCTCGCCGTCGGCCGCCTGGTTGACCAGGTCGAACACCGCCGTCTGCGCGACCGCCGAGCTGCGCTGCACATCGGCCAGCATCTTGCCGTCGGTGTTGCTCACGTCGACCTTGGCGTCCATCGACAGGCCCACGCGCAGCGGGTGCTCGGCAAGCTCCTTCGGGTCGAGCGCGACGCGCACCGGCACGCGCTGCACCACCTTGATCCAGTTGCCGGTGGCGTTCTGCGCCGGCAGCAGCGAGAACGCCGAGCCGGTGCCGGCGCCGAGTCCTTCGATCCGGCCGCGGTACTCGACCTTCTTGCCGTACACGTCGGCCTGCAGCGTGACCGGCTGGCCGATGCGCAGGTTCTTCAGCTGGCTTTCCTTGAAGTTGGCATCGACCCACAGCTGGTTCAGCGCGATCACCGACATCAGCGGCGCACCGGCCTGCACGCGCTGGCCGACCTGCACGCTGCGCTTGGCGACGTAGCCGTCGACGGGAGCCAGCAGGTCGGCGCGGCGCAGCGCCAGGTAGGACTCGCGCACGCGGGCCCCGGCGCGCTGCACGTTCGGGTGCTCCTCGACCGAGGTGTTGTCGGTCAGCGCCTGGTTCGACGTGAGCTGCTCGCGCGCGGCCAGCGAGGCCGATTGCGCGGCCGCGACGGCGCTCTTCGACGCGGCGAGCTGCGCGTTCGCGTGGTTGAACTCTTCCTTGCCGACGGCGCCGCTCGCGACCAGCGGGGCGCGGCGGTTCACGTCGTCCTGCGCACGCACGAGGTCGGCCTGCGCACGGGCCAGGTCGGCCTCGCGCAGCGCGATCTGCGCCTTCAGCGTCGAGTTGTTCGCGAACAGCGTGCGCACCTCGCGCACCGTCTGCGCGAGCTGGGCTTCGGCCTGGTCGAGCGCGACCTGCGCATCGGCCGGGTCGAGCTTCACGAGCGGCTGGCCGGCCTTCACGAAGTCGGTGTCGTCGGCATTGATCGCGAGCACGGTGCCGCCGACCTGCGGGGTCAGCTGCACGACGTTGCCCTGCACGTAGGCGTTGTCGGTCGACTCGTAGTGGTTCAGCACCAGCGCGTAGTACGCGCCGTAGGCGACGCCGACCACCGCGACGGCGGCCGCCACGGCGGTCAGGGCCTTCTTGCGGGTCGGGTTGCCGGTGACTGCGGGAGCGGTGTTGTCTTGCGGGGAGGTCATGAAAGGTTCTCCGGGGGACTTGCTGTGTTTGTATGGAATCGGGTCGGGATCAGGAGGCTTGCGCGGTGCGCAGCGGCGCGGCGACATAGCCGCCGCCCAGCGAGCGGATCAGCGCCACCTGCGTGTCGAGCGCGCGCGCCTTCAGGTCGGTGCCCAGGCGGCGCTGCGTCAGCACCGTGGACTCGGCGTTCAGCACCACCAGGTAGGTGCCGAGGCCGGCCTTGTAGCGCTGCGTCGCGATGTCATAGGCCGCTTCGGCCGAGGCCTGGGCACTGGCCTGTTCCTTCTGCTGGCGCTCGATCGACTGCAGCGAGCTGATCTGGTCGGCCACGTCGCGCACCGCGTCGAGCACGGCGGCGTTGTAGCTCTCGATCGCGGCATCGAGGTCGGCCGACTTGCCGCGCAGGTTGGCGCGCAGCCGGCCGCCGTCGAAGATCGGCAGGCGGATCGCCGGGCCGATGCCGTACTGCTGGCTGTCGGACTTCAGCAGGTTGTCCAGCCCGATGCTCGAAAAGCCGGCGAAGCCGGTCAGGCTGACGTTCGGGTAGAACTGGGCGCGCGCGGACTTCACGTCGCTGGTGGCGGCCTCGACGCGCCAGCGCGCGGCGCTGATGTCGGCGCGGCGGCCCAGCAGGTCGGCCGGCACGTTGGCCGGCAGCGGCACCGCCTGCACCGGCTGCAGGCGCGGGCTCAGCGTGTCGAGCGCGTTCGGGGCCTGCGCCGTCAGCGCGGCCAGCGCATGGCGGGTCAGCGCGATCTGCTCGTTGAGCGCCTCGACCTGCTGGCGGGTCTCGGGCAAGGCGCCCTCGCCCTGGCGCAGCTCGACGGTGGTGTCCAGCCCGGCCTGCACGCGCTGGCGGATCAGCGCGAGGATGTCGTCGCGCTGCTGCAGCGAGCGGGTCGCGACATCGCGCTGCTCGAGCA
>NZ_JBFUFP010000215.1:0-6680 GCF_056403375.1 Rhizobacter sp. P2_H2 | reverse complement strand
ACGTCGGGCTTGGCCTTCGCCGCCTCGCTCGCGGAGGCGGGCGCCGCCAGGGCGGCGGCCAACAACAGACTCGACAGCAAGGAAGCAACAGGCATCATGGCGTTCTTAGTGTGGGTTGGCTGGATGCGTTCTGACGATGCAAAACCCAGCGATTTTACAATGCAAGTTTTTGGTGCCTTCCATGACCGACGAAAACAATTCCGGTGCGCCGGCCGCTGACGCGAGCAGCGATGCGGCCGCAGCCGAGAAGCTGGCGCTGGCCTGGACGCACACCGCGCGCTTCCTGACCACCGCCAGCCAGCTGAACCAGCTGCCGCAGACCGAGCTGCCCGAGATCGCCTTCGTCGGCCGCTCGAACGCCGGCAAATCGACCGCGATCAACACGCTGACGCAGCAGAAACGCCTGGCCTTCGCATCGAAGACGCCCGGCCGCACGCAGCACATCAACCTGTTCGAGCTGGGTCCGAAGGACGCGCCGAACGCGCTGTTCGCCGACCTGCCCGGCTACGGCTACGCCGCGGTGGCGCGCGCCGCCAAGCAGCGCTGGCAGGAGGTGATGGCCAACTACCTGCAGGTGCGCCGCAGCCTGTCGGGCGTGGTGCTGATGGTCGATTCGCGGCTCGGGCTGACCGAGCTCGACCGCAACCTGCTCGAGTTCGTCGCGCCCCGCGTGGGCACCGGCGAGGTGCGCCTGCTGGTGCTGCTGACCAAGTCCGACAAGCTGAACCGCCGCGAATCGACGGCGGCGCTGGCGGCCACGCAGGCGGTGCTGGGCGAGCTGTCGAGCGAGGACGCCGACATCGGCATCGCGCTGTTCTCGGCGCTGAACAAGCAGGGCGTCGGCGACGCCGCCTGCGTGCTGCGCGACTGGATCCTCGGGTGATCGAGACCTTTGATGCGGTGCTGCCGCACGGCATCACGCTGAGCTGCCGGGCCAGCGGGCCGCGCGGCGCGCCGGCGATCGTGTTCCTTCATGGTTTTCCCGAAGGCGCCTTCGTCTGGGACGCGATGCTGCGCCATTTCGGCGACCGCTACCGCTGCATCGCGCCGAACCTGCGCGGCTACGAGCGCTCGTCCGCGCCGGCCGAGGTGGAGGCCTATCGCGCCAAGCACCTGGTGGCCGACCTGCTCGCGCTGATCGCCGAGGAGGGCGGCGGCCCGCTCGCGGCGCTGGTCGCGCACGACTGGGGCGGTGCGGTGGCCTGGAATTTCGCGGTACAGCATCCGCAGGCGCTGCAGCGGCTGGTGATCGTCAATTCGCCGCACCCCGGCGTGTTCCTGAAGGCGCTGCAGACCGATCCCCTCCAGCAGGCGGCCAGCGCCTACATGAACACCTGGAGCCGGCCCGAGGCCGAGGCGGAGCTCGAGGCCGGCGATTTCGCGCGGCTGTGGGCGGTGTTCGCGCACATGGGGGCCGAAGACCCGGCGCGGCCGGGCGGCGGCTGGCTGACGCCGGCGCTGAAGGAGCAGTACCGCGCGGTGTGGCGCCACGGCTTGACCGGCGCGCTGAACTACTACCGCGTGTCGCCGCTGCGCCCGCCGACCGGGCCCGATTCACCGGTGCTCGCGCTGAAATTCCCGCCGGAGTTCGTCACCGTGACGGTGCCGACGCACGTGGTGTGGGGCGAGGCCGACGTGGCCTTGCCGGCCTCATTGCTGGACGGCCTGGAGGCCTTCGTGCCCAAATTGACGCTGACCCGCGTGCCGGGCGCCACGCACTGGATCGTGCACGAACTGCCGGCGCTGGTGGCGGCCGAGATCGAGGCGGCGCTGGTTCGGTGAGGCGGGCCGAGCGCCGGGCCGCCCCAAGCCGGCCCGCGTCCCCTCGGGGGACCGCTCGACGGACTCGTCGAGCGAGGGGTTGTCATACCACCACGTAGCGGCCTTCGAGGAGTTGCGAGGCCGACTGCAGGTGCTCGCGCAGCATCGGGAACAGGTCCGACGACGACTCGGTCGCATAGATCTGCCGGGCCCGGTGCGCCGGCGAGTAGCCGATGTTCACCAGGCAGGCGGCCGGCCCGCTGCAGTACTCCAGCAGCTCCGGCCCGATCAGGTGGACCGCCCAGCCTTCCGACGATTCGACGCCACCGTCGCTGATCCGCATCAATTCACTGTCCGTCATGTGCGCCTCACCCAAACTGCCTGCCAACCTCTCTGAACCTGGAAGCCAGTTTAGGAAGCGCCTCCCGGCTTGACACCCCCCCGAACGCGGCAGGACCAACGCCGCCGCGTCGGATCCGTCACGGTCGGCCGATGAACAGGTAGAGCCCGGCGGCGCCGCGCGGCGCGTAGGTCACGCCGAGGTACAGCGGCCCGATGCCGGTGTCCGCGCCGACGAACAGGCTCATGCCGTTGCGCAGGTCGTTCAGCTTCATCTGGCTGCTGAAGTCCCACGCGTTGCCGGCCTCCAGCGAGCCGCCGGCGAACAGCCCGCGCGTGAACACCGGCGCGTAGTCCAGCCGCTGGTAGTACACGAGCCGCCCGAACGCCAGGTAGTTGCCCTCGATCTGCCCCGGCAGGTAGCCCGACATCTGCTGGAAGCCGCCGAGCGTGTAGCGGCCGAGCCCGGCGATCGAGCGCTGGTCGGCATGCTGCACCCGCACGAGCGCGTTCAGCGTGTGCCGTCCCCACGTGCCCACCGCCGAGCCCTCGGTCTCGACCCGCGTGAAGCGGTCGGAATCGCTGCCGGTCACGCTGTCGCTGCGCCGGCCGCTGACCACTTCGCCCTGCAGGCGGTAGCCGTGCAGCGGGAAGTTCGCGAAGTCGAGCTGGTCGACCACCACGCCGACCCGCAGGCCGGATTCGTCGATCGTCACCGTCTCGCGCGGCCCGCTGTAGTCGCTCGACAGGATCTCCGGCTCGTTGCGCAGCGTCAGGTGCGTGAGGCCGATGCGGAGCTCGCCGAACTGGCCCCAGGGCTGGCCGAGGTCGATGCCGAAGCGGCCGGTCGAGCGGTTGAAATGCCCGCGCTCGTCGCCGGTGGCGCCGTTGTAGACGGCAAGCTTTCGGCGTTCGGCCTCGCCGTAGCCGGCCACGAACCAGTCGTTGGAGATCCCCAGCGTCCAGTTCAGCGGGTGATAGAGCTCGGAGAACAGCCGTGGCACCTCGCCGATCTGCACGCGGTTGCGCCACTCGGTGCCGTTCGCGTCCAGCCAGTGGCGGTTGTGGCTGATCTTCAGGTTGAAGGCGCTGCGCCCGGTGAAGTCGGTGTTCAGGTCGAGCCCGACGCGGAAGTAGTGCGGCCCCCAGGGCTTGTCCTCCAGGTCGAAGACCAGTCCGTCGCCGCGGTCGGTCGACACCAGCTCGTAGTCGGCGCGCACGTAGTCGCCGCTGGCGGCCAGGCGGCGCGCATCGCGCTCGGCCTTGGCCGCATCGAAGGGCTGGCCGGCGGTCGATTCCATCTGCGCCGCGAAGCGCTTCGGATTGGTCAGGCCGCTGCCCTCGAACTCGACGAACGCGAGCGTCGCCTGCGGTGGCGCCTCGCGCGGGTGGCCGGCCTTCCATTGCGCATACGCGGTCTCGTCGAGCGACAGCGCGGCCAGGCGCGCCGCGAGCTGGGCGGCCCCCTGCTCGCCGAGCGCGATCAGCTCGCGCGTCTTGTTGAAATCGCCCGAGGTGATCTCGCCCAGCTGCGGCGAGATCAGCAGGTCGCGCCCGCCGAGCGAGGCCAGGCTGCGCTGGACGTTCTGCTCGGTCAGGATGTTGATCATCTGGCCGGTCAGGCCGCCCACCGAGCCGAGCGTCTTGCGCGGGGCCAGCGGCGTGCCGATGTTGACGGCGATCACGATGTCGGCGCCCATCGCGCGCGCCACGTCGACCGGCACGTTGTCGACCAGGCCGCCGTCGCCGAGGATGCGGTCGTCGATCTCGGTCGGCGGGAAGACGCCGGGCACGCTCATGCTGGAGCGCAGCGCGAGCGCGAGGTCGCCCTGTCTCAGGATCACCGCGCGGCCGTCTTCCATGTCGGTGGCGACGGCGCGGAACGGGATCGGCAGCCGGTCGAAATCGCGCACCGAGCGCACCGGCAGCGTGTAGCGCCGCAGCAGCGTCTCGAGCCCGCGGCCCGACAGCGCACCGAGCGGCGCGCGCAGCTCGCCGTCGCGCATGCCGAACTCGATCAACGGCGAGATCTCGAAGTCTTCTTCCTTGCGCCGCTGCGACAGCAGCTGGCGGTCGACGCGGTTCGCGAACACCGCATCCCAGTTGACCTTCAGCAGCTCGCGCTCCAGCGTGTCGGCGTCCATGCCGCTCGCATACAGGCCGCCGATGATCGCGCCCATCGAGGTGCCGGCGATCACGTCGACCGGGATGCGCTCGCGCTCCAGCACCTTCAGCACGCCGACGTGCGACAGGCCGCGTGCGCCGCCGCCGGACAGCACGAGGCCGATGCGCGGGCGGGTGGGCTGTGGCGTGGGGGGTGATGTGGGGGGCGGCGCGGCGGTCTGCGCCAGCGCCGAAGCGCACAGCGCGATCGCGAGCAGGCCCGGCCAGGCCCGCAGCCTTGCGGTTGCCATGCGAGCGCTCAACGCAGCGTCGCGAGGCTGCGCAGCATGCCGTCGACCGCGCGCTGCACCAGCGAGTAGTCGGACAGCGAGACCAGCAGGTCGGCGGTGCGCAGCCGCTCCAGCGCGCGCAGCGTCACCGAGTGCGTGCTGTCGGGCTGCTCGCCGGCGAACAGCAGCAGCTGCCCGCTGTCGCTGCGCCACAGCAGCTGCAGGTGGCTCCAGCGGCCGAGCAGGAACATCCGGTAGTGCCGCCCGATCGCCATCGCGTTGACCCAGGCGGCTGGGTCGTCGCCACCCGCGGGCGGGCCGCTCGGCAGCCACTCGGCGGGCACGGTGTCCATCGAGCCGAGGTCGATCAGCGAATCGCTGAACGGCGCGCCGGTCTCGGGCACCGGCTCGACGGTCTCGTCGCGCATGCGGCGCACGATCTCCTCCGGCGTCGGCTCGGGCTGCGCGGCGGCGGCTGCGGGCCGGGCGCGCGGTTTCATCGCCTCGCTGTGGATCTCGACCAGCTCGTCGAGCACGGCCTGCTGTTCGTCGGCCGGCAGCGCGATCAATTCCATGCCGGCCCGCAGCTCCTTCAGCAGCCCGGGCAGCAGGCCCAGCAGGCGCAGCCGGCTCTGCGGATGGTCGGGCAGGCGCAGGCTCCACAGCAGGTGGTCGGTCGCCTTCAGCACCCGCTGGCTGGATTCGGCCTCCTCACCGTACAGCGTGAACGATTCGGCCAGCACCCGCGCCCACGCGCCGGTGACGAAGCGACGGATCACCGGCGTCGTGCGGATCGGCGCCATCTGCTCGGTCAACCGGTGCGACAGCTCGCGTTGCAGCCGCTCGCGCTGCTCGGCCATCACCAGCGTCGCGATCGCGCCGCGCGCGGYCACCTGCGCATCGCGCAGCTGTTCGGCGATGGCGGCGTCGACGCGCGCGAGGCTGCGGCGGTACAGCGCGGCGTCCTGCACCGGCTCGGCGAGCATCTCGTCGACCAAGCGGTCGCAGAACGACAGGAAATGCGCGAGCCGCGGGTCGCCGGACTGCGGGTAGCCGACGGCGGCGCCGGCAATGCGGTCCATCAGCTGCCACACCGGGTGCTCGTGGACCTCCATCATCTTCGGGTCGCGCAGCGCGACGCGCAATGCCGACACCTGCAGGCGGCCCATCAGCGTGCGMAGCGGCTGCGGCAGCATCGGGTCGCCGAGGATGGTCTCGAACAGCCGCGACAGCAGCTCGATGATCTGGCGCTCGATCGTCTCGTCGGCGGCGCTGAGCAGCGAGCCGCGGAATTCGGCCAGCCGCGACGACGGCGTGCCGGCGCGGTCAGCGCCATCGGCGGCTTCGGCAGCGTCGCCGCCGCTGCGCTCCGGCAGGCGCGAGAGCATCGCCTCGATGCGGGCCAGGGCCTGCTCCAGCGCCGGGCCGAGCGTGGCGCCACGGCGGCCCGGGGTGGAGGGCGCGGAGGAGGTTGCGGGCAGGCCACCCGGCATGCTGCGCACCAGCCCTTCGAGCGCGCCGGGCATCGTCACGTCGACCTCCGGCTTGCGCGCCGCGCCGGCGCCCGGTGCCAGCACGACGGTGCGGTAGATGCTCGGCTCGACCCCTTGCGATTCGAGGCGCGAGCACGCAGCGGCCCAGGCCATGCGCAGCAGCGGCGTCATCGCGGCGGAGGCCACGCGCAGCAGGATGGCCTGCTGCACCGGCTTGTCGGTCACTTCGCCGGCGGCGTCCCACAGCGCGTGGGCGTAGGCGAGCGGGCGCAGCGGGTTCGACTCGGCGGTGGTGTGGGCCTGGCCGCGCAGCGTCGACGTGAAGGTCTGCAGCTCGCGCAGCTCCCATTCGGTGCCGGTGTCGATCTGCTGCACCGCGCGCGAGATCTCGATGTCGGACTCGACACGGCCTTCGTCCATCAGCTGCAGGCCGGACAGGCTGCTCGGGCCGGACGGGGCCGCGGTGGCGTTGGCGGTGGGCTCCAGCTCGGCCAGCACGCGCTGGCGCAGCGCGTCGACGAAGCTGCGCTGGAAACGGCCGGCGTGCTGCTGCAGCAGCTCGACCAGATCGAAGTGGTGCTGGCGCTCGCTCGCGAGCAGCTGGTCGCGCGGGCGGCGCAGTTGCTCGACCACCGCCGCCATGGTGCGGGCGATCAGGTCGGGTGCGCGGCCCAGTTCATCGTCGATGAAGCGC
>NZ_JBFUFP010000214.1:0-6682 GCF_056403375.1 Rhizobacter sp. P2_H2 | reverse complement strand
GCCGACGATCGTCAGCGGGCCCACCTCGGTGCCGGCGGCCTGCAAGGCATGCAGCCCGTCGAGCATGCCGAAGGCCACGCCTTCGAGCACCGACCAGCCGAGGTGCGCCGCCGTGGTGTCGTGCGACAGGCCGAAGAACACGCCGCGCGCCGTCGCATCGTTGTGAGGCGTGCGCTCGCCGCCAAGGTAGGGCAGGAAGAGCGGCGCGGCCGCCTGGCCGGCCGCATCGAGCGCGCCGACTTCATTCAGCAGCGCGCCCTCGCCGGCCGCGCCGACGAGTTTGGTGACCCAGCTCAGGCAGCTCGCGGCCGACAGCATCACGCTCATCTGGTGCCAGCGCCCGGGCACCGCATGGCAGAACGCGTGCACCGCCGAGGCCGGGTTCGCGCGGAAGCGGTCGGTCACGACGAACAGCACGCCGCTGGTGCCGAGCGAAATGAAGCCCTCGCCCGGCCGCACCGCACCGATGCCGACCGCGCTGGCCGCGTTGTCGCCACCGCCGCCGGCCACCGGGATGCCGCGCGGCAGGCCCCAGGCATCGGCCAGCGCGTCGCGCAGCTGCCCCGACACCGCGCTGCCTTCGACCAGCCGCGGCATGCGCTGCTCGCTCAGGTTGCTCACCGCCAGCAGCTCGCGCGACCAGCGGCGCTGCGCCACGTCGAGCCACAGCGTACCGGCCGCATCGGACATCTCGCTGACCTTCTCGCCGGTCAGCTGCAGGCGCAGCCAGTCCTTGGGCAGCAGCACGCAGCGCGTGCGCTCGAACAGCTTCGGCTCATGGCGCTGCACCCACAGCAGCTTGGGCGACGTGAAGCCCGGCATCGCGAGGTTGCCGGCGATCTCGGGCAGCGCCGGCAGGCGGCGCTGCAACTCCAGGCACTCGGCCGCGGAGCGCACGTCGTTCCACAGGATGGCGGGGCGCAGCACCGCGTCGTCGGCATCGAGCAGCGTCGCGCCGTGCATCTGGCCCGACAGCCCGATGCCGCGCACGCGCGCGAACTCGGCCGGCGCCTCGGCCCGCAGCGCGGCCACCGCCGCCTCGGTCGCCGCCCACCAGTCGGCCGGATCCTGCTCGGACCAGCCCGGATGCGGCCGCGACACCGTCAGCCGCGCACCGGCCGTGGCCACGATGCGGTGATCGTCCTGCAACAGCAGAACCTTGACTTCCGAGGTGCCGAGGTCGATTCCGAGGTACATGGTGGCGGTCAAAGAAGGCCCCGATGGGGCAACGCCCGCCACTTTAGTTCATCGAACAAACAAATGCACCCCGCGCTTTCCCGAAGGCGAATCCGGCCGGGTCGGTGGCGACAATGCCCGCATGACACTCACCGGCGACCAGCACCTTGTCAAACGCATCAACCGGATGGCGCTGGTGCGCCTGCTGCGCGAGGAGCCCGGGCTGTCGCGCGCCGACCTGTCCACGCACAGCGGGCTGACCAAGTCGACGATCAGCATCCTCGCGAAGGAGCTGATCGACGAGGGCTGGCTGCTCGAAGAGGAGGCGCAGCACACCGGCAGCCTCGGGCGGCGGCCGAAGCCGTTGCGGCTGAACAGCCAGCGGCTGGCGCTGATCGGTGCCGAGCTCGGCATCGACGCGATCCAGACCGCGGCGGTGACGATCAACGGTGAGGTCATCGAGTCGATGCGTACGCCGCTGCGCTCGCTGGAGCCGCAGCTGGCCTGCCACCAGCTGATCGAGCAGGTGCTGTCGCTCGCGGCGCAGGTGCAGGAGCGCAACTACCGGCTGATGGGGATCGGGGTCGGGCTGCCGGGCGCGGTCGACGAGCGGGCTGGCGTGCTGAAGTTCGCGCCGAACATCGGCTGGCGCGACGTGGAGCTGGGCAAGCGGTTGTCGGGCGAGGCGGCGGCCGCGGGCCTGGAAGGCGTGCCGATCTATTACCAGAACGAGGCCGACCTGGCGGCGATCGGCGAGTTCGAGTTCAGCGAGGGGCCAGCCGACGATCCGCTGATCTTCCTGAGCTGCGGCATCGGCGTCGGCGCGGGCATCGTGCTGAACGACCGGCTGTTCAGCGGCGCGAGCGGACTGGCCGGCGAGGTCGGGCACACGATCCTGCAGCTCGGCGGGCCGATGTGCTCATGCGGGCGGCGCGGCTGCGCCGAGGCGCTGATCGGCGCGCGGCACATCCGGTCGCCCGACGACGTGGCGCGCGCGGGCGCCTACCTCGGCGTGCTGATCCAGAACGTGTGGATGACCTTCAACCCGACGGTGATCGTGCTCGGCGGCGAGACGGTCGAGCGCGGTGACGAGTTCCTCGACCCGGCGCTGGCGGCGGTGCAGCAGTTCGCGACCGAGGCGGGCATTGCGCCGCCGCAGATCCGCATCGCGCGGTATGGGTCACTCGCAACGGCCGTGGGCGGCGCCGCCTATGTCTTGCATTGCATGCTCAGGCCGATCTACGGCTGAGCATCAGAGTCAGGCGTGCAGTTTGTCCCAGTAGGAGGCGGCCTTGCCGACCCAGCTGCAATAGTGCGGATCGTTCAGCGCATAGAACGGAATGCCGCGCGAGACGAACTTCTCGACTTCATTGCCGAGTGAGCGGTCCCCAGCCGGCAGCCGCTCGACCTCGACCTCCAGCGCGTGCAGTGCGATCGCGCGCTGCATCGGGTTCGGTGCCATCAGGTGGCGGCGCAGGGTCTGCGAGTCGACGACAGAGGTTTCCAGGTCCATTCAAGGCTCCAACAACATGTGGAAGTGGTCCATGCAAGTTCGGCCGTTTTGCAGCCGGCTTGAGGCCACCTCTCGGGCTCCCTTGTGCAGAAGTCTTCCATGGCGACCCGTTACGTGACCGTGTGCCGGGTAACAGCGTGTTGAAGCCTGATCAGGTGCGAAGCAGTTCACGCTTCGCGACGCCCACCCTGTCGGGTTCACGCACTGTCACGCGACCGATGTATCGTCGCGCCCTCGCAGTAACCAACGGCTTTTCCGAAGTGACCACCACACGCCTTCGCCATGCTGCCCTCGCCGGCCTCCTTTCCCTCCTTGCCACGAACGCCATCGCGCAGGTGCGCGGCATCGGGGCCTCGTTCCCGTCCAAGATCTACGAACGCTGGGCCAAGACCTACGAGCAGCAGAACGCCGGTGCCGCCGTCACCTACAAGGCGACCGGCTCGGGCGACGGCGTCAAGCAGATCAGCGCACGCGCGGTCGACTTCGGCGGCAGCGATTCGCCGCTGCCCGCCGACGAACTGACGAAGCGCAAGCTGGTGCAGGTGCCGATGCTGATCGGCGGCATCGTGCCGGTGGTCAAGCTGCCCGGCATCGGCGCGAACCGGCTGCAGCTGTCGGGCGAGGTGCTGGCCGACATCATGGCCGCGCGGATCGCGAAGTGGAACGATGCACGCATCGCGGCGCAGAACCCGGGCGTCGCGCTGCCTGCGCTGCGCATCCAGCGCATCGTGCGTGCCGACCGCTCCGGTACCACCGAGGGTTTCACGCGCTACCTGTCGGAGGTGTCGCCGGCCTTCAAGACCGAGATCGGTGCCGGCCAGGCGCCGAAGTGGCCGGGCGAGGTCGCGACGGCCGAGGGCAACGACGGCATGGTGAAGGCGCTCGACGGCACTGAGGGTGGCATCGCCTACGTCAGCTACGACCGCGTCGTGAAGGACGGGCTTGCGGCGGTGCGGCTGGTCAACGGTGCGGGCGTCGCGGTGGCGGCATCGGAGGCGGGCTTCCGCGCGGCGATCCTCGACAGCGATGTCTCGCGCGCCGGCAACGACCTCGCGTCGCTGATGAACCGCCCGGCCAGCGGCGCGTGGCCGATCACGCAGACGAGCTTCGTGCTGTTCGACGCCGAGCCGGCCGATGCCGAGCGCGCCGCGCAGGGCATGCGATTCCTGTACTGGTGCCTGATGCACGGCGACGACCTGACGCGCGGCACGGGGTTTGCGCCGCTGCCGGTGAATCTGCAGGCTCGGTTGACGGCGCGGTTCGCTGGTGTGCGTGCGAAGGATGGCAAGGCGCCTCAGTACATGAATTTCTAGTTTGCTTGGCGCGGGCGCGTCGCGCGGGGGGTGAGGGACTGGGCTGGGGGCTCATGCCGAGGCGGTCGACGCCCCTGGGGGGCGCCGACTCCAMGAAGAAGCTCGGCTTCGGGGGTGCATCGCCAAACTCCCTCCGCTCACTKCGTTCGCTGTGGTCAAACAGTGGCGATGAGYATGTCTACGAAGCGCGCTGGCGCGCGCCACCCCCGAAACCAAGCTTCTTCGTCACCTCAGAAGTCGCCCCCAACCCATCCCCTCACCCGCCGCGCCGCTAAGCACCACCAGCTCTTGTTGGGGGGAAAAGATTGAAGTGACCGACGAGCGTGCTGGCGCTCGCATGCCTTGTCCATCATTTGTTCGCTTGTCACCGCCGCAGGAGCAGGGCGGTGGCACAAAGGCGCGGGTGGGGAGGCTGTGGCGCGCCAATAAGGAGGGGGCGCCGGAGCTGGCTGGTTTCATGGCCCGCGTGCGCAGCACGCTTCGTGCACTGACTGTCGCCCACTGTTTGACCACAACGAACGAAGTGAGTTGCGGGAGTTTGGGCGACGGGCCATGAAATCAGCCAGCGCAGGGGAGTCAGCGCCCCGCCAGGGGCGATGACCGCACCCGACGGCGCGCCACAGCCTCCCCACCCGCGCCTTTCCGCGCAGCAACCGCACGAGAACGAAAAAGGCCTCGCAGTTTGCGCTGCGAGGCCTTTCGTCAGAGCCTCAACTGAGGCCCGAACCTTACTCTTGCGGACGACGGCGACGCGACACGAACACGATCGCGCCCAGGCCGGCCAGCAGCATCGCGTACGTCGCCGGTTCCGGAACGGCCGTGACGGTGATGTTCTGCAGCGCCAGGCTGAACTTCTGCGGGTACACGCCCAGCAGCGCGAAGATCAGGAAGCTGTCGCCGCCTGCCTTCGTCACGAACGAGTACGTGTTCCAACCGGTCGYCTTCGTCGAGTCGGACAGCTGGTCGAACGTGCCCGGGCCCTTCTGGCTGTCGAACAGGAACGCGAAGTCCAGCGTGCGGTCCAGCGGACCACCCGTCTTCTCCGCTTCATATTGGAAGCTCACGTTGTACAGCCCCGGTGCGAGGTTGTCGAACACCTCGTAGCAGAAGCTCTGACCCAGCTTGCTCTTCAGCGGATCGTCGCAGCTCTCGCTGCTGGCGAACGCCGACCCGGTCGCGAAGGTCATCGCGGTCAGGGCCAGTGAAACTAGAAACTTCTTCATGGATACCTCCTGGTGATTAGGTGCTTTCCCGTATGCAAGACACACGCCACTTTCAGATCCCATCCCCAGTTCAAGGGGGGTCGATCGAGGCGCACAGGGCAAGAGGCAGCCGGCATGCCCAGCCGGCTTCACTTCGAACCGCTCTTTGCCCCTCAAAAGCGGCCGAATTTGCCGCAGCAACTACCTTTCGGCAGCCCAAGCTTGCCGATTTCCGCCCTGTATCGCTTCGTTACTGCTTGCAAGTGGCTGCAAACTGCCTTCAAGTCGACACATCAGCATGGTCCATGCCTGGGMGAATTTCCCTGGCGTGGTGCAATGCAGCATGAATTCAGGGCGCCGCGGCACATCGCGTCACGCCATCCGACAAGGCGTCGGACTCAGCGCAGGCTGACCTGCCCGGAACAGCTCCCGGTGGTCGCGCTGTAGGGGTAGGTGATCGTCAGGTTGTCGCCGACGATCTGACGGCGTTCGTGGCCCACGTTGCACGCGAACTGCAGGCTGCGCAGCGGCTGCCACGCGATGCCGAGGCCGTAGGTGGTGGTGTTGTCCTCGCCCTCGGCCGGCGCGGTCACGCCATTGGCGATGAAGGCGTTGTCCAGCTTGCGCCGGGTGTAGCCGCCCTGTGCGGTGAGCTGGATCTTCGCGGTCGCGTCCCAGCGCGCCTTCAATTGCAGGCTGTGGCTGACCCGCGTGTCGCTCGAATCGATCTCGTTGAGCGCCGTGCCGAAGGTGCTGCTGCCCACGCTGCTGTCGCGCGAGAGCTGCGTGTCGAAGTTCAGCTTGCCGGTGGCCTGCCAGTTCCAGCCGAGCGCGCCGGTCCAGGTGTTCGTGTCGCGCTGCGATTGCACCGAATGGTTCTCGCGCGTCACGCTGACACGCGCATTCAGCGTGCTCAAGCCATTCGGCTTCGCGAGCAGGCTGAGGTCGACGTCGTTGCGGCGGAACACGTCCGGCTCGACGCCGAAGTTCGGGAAGCGCCCCTCGGTGTGCCGGCCGCCGAGCCGCACGCTCAGCGCATCGGAGTCGGCCCAGCGCACGCCGGCGTTCACCGTCTGCTGGCGCACGTCGCGGTTGCTGAACTCGTCAGCCGAATAGCGGCTCTGGTTGCCGGCCCAGCCGCCCTCCAGCGTCCACGCGGTGACGACGCCCACGCGCACCTGCAGCCCGGCACCGGTCGTGCGCAGCTGGTTTTTGCCGGTGTAGCGGTTCTGGCTGTCGAGGTCATAGCGGTACAGGCTGCTGCGCTGCTCGGCCGTCAGTTCGCCCGACACGCGCTCGATGGTCGACCAGTCGAGCCGCGCCGACAGCCGGTGGTCGGTGTTGTTCAGCTGCGTGTTGTTCTTGTAGCGGTTGATGTTGGCTTCGAGCCCGGCCGTGAAACGCTGCCGGCCGAACGGCTGGTCGATCGCGGCACGCAGCCCGGTCGACGACACCGCATCGCGCGCCGCCGGCTCGCC
>NZ_JBFUFP010000213.1:0-6707 GCF_056403375.1 Rhizobacter sp. P2_H2 | reverse complement strand
GCGCTACACGCAGCGCCTCGCGTTCGGCAGCGTCGCGCACGACGTGACGGTGGGCTACCGCTTCATCCGCGAGCGCGGTGACGACAACAGCTTCACCGAGACGCTCGCGAGCGGCGCGGTCAGCGCAACCACCCGCTTCGAGAACGAGACCGACGCGCACTCGGTGTATGTCGACGACCGCATCGCGATCGGCAGCTGGCGCATCACGCCGGGCGTGCGCTTCGAGCACATCGGCACCACGCGGATCGACGGCACGGGCAACACCTTCGACACCGACAACGACAAGGCGCTGCCGTCGCTGAACGTGGCCTGGCTCGTGACGCCGGAGTGGACGCTGTTCAGCAACTACAACACCTCGTTCGGCCCGGTGCAGAACATCCAGCTGAACTCGCAGACGACGAACAACCCGCTGAAGCCCGAGGTGGCGAAGACCTTCGAGCTCGGCACGCGCTGGAAGAGCGCGACGCTGAGCGCGGAACTCACCGCCTTCCGGCTGCGCTTCGACAACCAGATCCAGCAGGTCGCCGGCACGACGGCCCCGAACGTCGTCTTCCAGAACCTGGGCGCCACCAAGCACGACGGCATCGAGACGGCGATCGACTACAGCTTCGACAAGGACAGCGCCTTCGCCGGGCTGAACGTGTTCGCGAACTACACGCACACCCGCGCGCTGCAGGAATCGGGCGACACGGCCGGCAACGAGGTGCCGTTCTACTCGCGCGACACCGACACCGTCGGCGCCCGCTACCGGCTGGCCGCGTGGTCGTTCAACCTGTCGAGCACGCACCAGAGCTCGCAGTTCTCGGACAACGCCAACACCTGGAACGAATCGACCACCGCCGGCACGGGCCTGGTCCCCGGCTACCGCCTGTGGAACGCGCAGGTCGGCTGGAAGCTGCCGACCGCCACCGCGATCGACCTGCAACTGGGCATCAACAACCTGGCGGACAAGCGCTACTACACGCGCAACGTCGACGGCAACGCCGGCCGCATGGTGGGCGCACCGCGCACCACCTGGGTCCAGGCGCGCGTGGCGTTCTGATGTCGGCCACCGTGCAGGTGCCGCAGGCGCCGTCGCGGCGCCAGGGGCTGCGCCGCGTGTGGCTGCGGCTGCACCGCTGGCTCGGGCTCAGCATCGGCTGGGTGCTGGCCATCGTCGGGCTGCTCGGCGCGGTGCTGGTGGTCGCGCAGCCGGTCGACCGCTGGGCGCACCCGAACCTGTTCAAGGCCGAAACGTCGCTCGGGGCAGGCGGGCCCGGCGCGGCCGCGGTGCCGCTGGAGCCGCTGCGACAGCGGCTGGTCGCCGAGTTCGGCAGCGCCAGCGTGCTGACCTTCCGCCCACCGCACAGCGCCGACGAGACGCTGTGGGTGCTGGTGCGCGGCAAGCGCTGGAGCGGCACGGTGTACTTCGACCCGGCCACCGGCCGCGAGCAGGGCCGGCGCGGCGACAGCGAGGGCTTCGTCGGCTTCACGTTCAAGCTGCACAGCTCGCTGCTGCTGCAGGACACCGGCAAGGCGATGCTCGCCTGGGGCGCGCTGGTGTACCTCGCGATGCTGGTGACCGGCGTGGTGCTGTGGTGGCCGCGGCGCTGGCCGCCGTCGTGGCGCATCGAGCTGCGCCAGGGCGTGCTGCGCGGGCTGTTCGACCTGCACCGCACCGGCGGCATCGTGATGGGGCTGGTGATCGCGGTGTCGGTGGCGAGCGGCGCGTACATGGCCTGGCGGCCGCTCGGGGAGTTCGTCACCTTCCTGGCCGGCGGCACGTTCGCGCGCCCGCCCGCGCTGCCCAAAGAGGCGAAGGACGCGCCGGGCGGCCCGCCCGCCACGGTCGACGAACTCGCCGCGCAGGCGCAGCGGCAGTTCCCGAATGACCCGATCGGCTACATCCAGCTGCCCGGCCCGGACCGCCCGGTGCGCGTGCGCATGCGGCTGCCTGACGACCCGCACCCGAACGGGCTGACCTCGGTGTGGCTGCACCCGCGCACCGGCGCGGTGTTGTCGGTGCAGCGCTGGAGCGATCTCGATCCCGGTGGCCGCGCGGTGGCCTGGGTCTACCCGCTGCATGTCGGCGAGCTGGGCGGGCTGCCGCAGCAGGTGCTGACCTTCTTCAGCGGCCTCGCGCTCGGCGGCCTCGGGCTGACCGGCGTGTGGCTGTGGTGGCGCCGCCGGCCTGGCCGATGATCAGCCGGCGCTGAGCCGCGCGGCCGGCTTGCGGCTCGACAGGAAGGGCCCGAGCGCCGCGCGCGCCGCCTCGAACGATGTCCAGACCGCCAGGTCCGGCAGCGCCGGGATCGTCACCACCTCGCCCTGGTCGAACGCGGCCAGCGACGCATCGACCATGTCTTCCGCCGACATCACGATCTCGCTCGGCAGGTGCTCGACCGGCAGGCCCGCCAGCGCCCAGAAATCGGTGCGCGTCGCGCCCGGCAGCACGGCCTGCACCCGCACGCCCTTCGCGCCGATCTCGTGCTGCAGCGCCTCGGTGAAGTTCAGCACGTAGGCCTTGGTGCCGCCATAGGCGCCGTTCAGCAGGGCCGGTGCGATCGCCGCGATCGACGAGATGTTGATGATCGCGCCGCGCCCGCGCTTCGCGAGCCGCGGCGCCACGGCGTGCGCGAGCCGCGTCAGCGCAACCACGTTCAGCTGGATCATCTCGTCCATCCGGTCCGGCGACGAGTCGACGATCGGCGACGCGATGTTGAAGCCGGCGTTGTTGACCAGCATGCCGATGCCGTCGTCCGACTGCAGGCGCTCGGCAATGCGCAGCTGGTCGCGCGGCTTGGTCAGGTCGGCCGCCAGCACCTCGACGTGGCGGCCGGTCTGCGCGGTGATGCGCGTGGCCAGCGCCTGCAGCCGTTCGCCGGTGCGGGCGACCAGCACGAGGTCRTGGCCGCGGCGCGCCAGGCGGTCGGCGTAGACCGCGCCGATGCCGGAGGAAGCGCCGGTGACCAGCGCGGTGCCGAGAGGGTTCGTGGAGCTCATGTCGATGTCCTTCAGGTGCGCCGTGCCTGGCGGAAGTGCGGCACGCGGCGATTGACAGCCCGAAGCGTGCGCTCTATCGTGATGTCTCATAAGTCTCAGAACCCTCTTTTCATGACATCGCGAAAATCAGCCTCGAGAAGCGCCCCTGTGCGCCGCATCGGGGTGGTGGTGTTCCCCGGCTTCCAGATCCTCGACCTCGCGCCGATCGCCGCCTTCGAGCTGGCGAACCTGTACGCCGGGCGCCCGGTGTACGAGGTGGAGCTGCTGTCCGAGCACGGCGGCCTGGTGCGCAGCTCGTCGGGCGTGGCGGTCGATTCGAAGCCGTTCAGCGCGGCGCGCCACGACACGCTGGCCGTCACCGGCGCGCTCGATGTCGCACCGTCGACCGAGGGCCTGTGCCGCTTCCTCGCGCGCAGCCTGAAGCGCGCACGGCGCATCGCCAGCATCTGCACCGGCGCCTTCATCCTCGCCGACGCCGGGCTGCTCGACGGCCGGCGCGCCACCACGCACTGGAACTTCACGCAGGCGCTGCAGAGCCGGTTCCCGCGCGCCACCGTGCAGCCCGACCGCATCTACGTCAACGACGGCCCCATCTGGACTTCCGCCGGCATGACGGCCGGCATCGACCTGGTGCTCGCGCTGATCGAGGAAGACCTCGACGCCGAGTGCACCCGCTTCATCGCGAAGAAGCTGGTCGTGTACCACCGCCGGCTCGGCGGGCAGACGCAGTTCTCGGCGCTGCTCGAGCTCGAGCCCGGCTCCGACCGCATCCAGAGGACGCTGACCCATGCGCGCGCGAACCTGCGCGACGAACTGTCGGTCGACGAGCTCGCCGAGGTCGCGCACCTGAGCCCGCGCCAGTTCAGCCGCGCGTTCAAGGCCGAGACCGGGCAGTCGCCGGCGCGCGCGATCGAGCAGCTGCGCGTGGAGGCGGCCCGCGCGCTGATCGACAGCGGGCAGCACTCGCTGCTCGCGATCGCGCGCGACACCGGTTTCGGCGATCCGGAGCGCATGCGGCGCGCCTTCCTGCGCGCGTTCGGGCAGCCGCCGCAGGGCATCCGGCGCAGCACGCGCGAGCAGCAGCGCGCCTGAATCCCGCGCGGCGGTCATTTGTCTGGCTGTCTTCGGCGCCTTCTGCATCGTTCCTGCAGAACTGTTCGATAGCGTGTCCGGTTCCGACATGGACACGAAGGCGCACGGACATGAGCGACGAGATGGAGACCCAGCTGATGCGCTGGCCCTTGCGGCTGCTGCTGCAGGGGCTGGACGCACGCGATGAAGGCGCGGTGCGCCGCTGCCTGGCCCGTGCCACGCGCCAGCTGCAGCACCCGTGGCAGGTGGTGCACGACGGCGACGCCGAGGTCGTGCTGGTGGCCGGCCTCGAGATCGACACGGTGCGCGGCATGCTCGAGCCGCCGCTGGTGACGCTGCACCTGGCGCCGCCTTCGCAGGATGCGCGTGCGCTGGCGTGGCGCACCGGCCGCGCGCCCGGCACGGTGCTCGCGAGCCCGCTGCAGCCCGACGCGCTGGTCGAGGCGCTCGAATGCGCCGAGCACCGCTTTGCCGGCGAAGCCCCGGCCACGTTCACGCAGTTGTCCGCCGGCTGCCGTTTCCGGCTGCGCCGCTGGCCGCCCAGCGGCCTGATGTGGGAGGACAACGACAACCTGCGGCTGGCGAGCTTCATGCTCACGCGCTCGCTCGATCTCGAGAAGCTGATGCGGCTGAGCAATGTCGCCGCCGACAAGTGCGTCGCCTTCATCACGCGGATGGCCAACGCGAACCTGCTGCACCTCGAGCCGGTGGGCGCGATCGGCGAGCCCTCGTCGGCCTCGTCGGCCTCGTCAGCCGAGGCACCGCGCACCGAAGCCCCGCCGCGGCGCACCACCCGCGCCTCGGGCGGCCTGCTGAACGCGCTGCGCCGGCGCCTCGGCCTGGCCAGCCGCTGACCCCAGGAGACATCGATGCAGCACTCGGAATATCCGGAGATCGCCCTCCCCACCCTCACCTTCGAAGCGCCGCGCCCCCCGCGCGATCCGGTCGCCGTGGCACTCGCGGGCCTGTGCCGGCAGGCCGGTGTCGAGGGCTGCGCACTCGTCGACGCCGCGACCGGTACCGTGGATTCCACCAGCGGCTGCACCCGCAGCGGCGGGGTCTGGGAATCCGCCACCCGCTACTGGCAGCTGTACCACCGCCAGCGGCGGCACTTCGCGCCGTGGGGTGGCCTGCGCACCGCGGTGTTCATGCATGCCACCGGCGCGATCGGCGTGCTGCCCTGCTGCGAGGAGCCCCCGCTGCTCATCGTTGTATGCGCCCACTCCGGCAGCGTCGACTGGCAGGAGTGCGAACGCCTGACCCACGCGCTCGGCGCGGCCTTGCGCTCGCTGCTCGACCGGCCGCTGGTGCAGATCGCCGCCTTCTGAACACCCTCTGAACACCCCGCTCCATCGTGATTTCGATATGCCTCAATTCGAAATCACGATGAACACGTACCAATTCATGCCACCTCACGCAAGCATTGCAAGCGCGTGAAACCGGTTCCAGTCCGACGCGGGCTGCCCTCCTACCATCCGGGCGAACTTCAGCCCCCTCAGGAGGACAACCCATGTTTCCGTTTCGAAGCAGCAAGCTCTGCCTCGCGCTGATCGTCGGCGCCGGATTCACGCAGCTCGGCCATGCGGCCGACCTCGCCGCCGGCCGCTACACCGTGCGCTCATCGTTCAGCGGCCTGTGCCTTGCGGTCGACGGCGGCTCGACCGCCGAAGGCGCGAACGTCGTGCAATCGACCTGCGACACCTCGCCCGCCCGCCAGTTCGACCTGCAACGTGACAGCCAGGGCTACTACCGGCTGGTGAACGTGAACAGCGGCAAGGTCGTCGACGTGCAGGACATCTCCACGGCCAACGGCGCCAACGTGCACCAGTGGACCTGGCTGAACGGCGACAACCAGCGCGTGACGCTGCAGGACCTGGGCAGCGGCAAGTACTACGTGCGCTTCAAGCACAGCAACAAGTGCATGGACGTCGGCAATTCGAGCCGCGTGCCCGGCGGCAACATCGGCCAGTGGGAGTGCAACGACGGCGAGAGCGAGAAGTGGACCTTCACGCCGGTGGCCGGCGCGCCCGCTCCGGCCCCTGCGCCCGCCCCGGCCCCGACGCCGGCCCCCGCCCCGTCGTCGCGCTACAGCGTGCGCTCCAACTTCAGCGGCCTGTGCCTGGCCGTGGCCGGCGACTCGACGGTCAGCGGCGCCGACATCGTGCAGATGTCGTGCAACAGCTCGCTCGGCCGCCTGTTCGACCTGGTGCGCGACACCGAGGGCTACTACCACCTGAGCAATGCCAACAGCGGCAAGGTCGTCGACGTGCAGGACGTGTCGACCGCCGACGGCGCGAACGTGCACCAGTGGCAGTACGTCGGTGGCGACAACCAGCGCTTCACGCTCGACAACCTCGGCGGTGGCCTGGTGAACGTGCGCTTCAAGCACAGCAACAAGTGCCTGGACGTCGGCAACTTCAGCAAGGCCGAAGGCGGCCACATCGGCCAGTGGAGCTGCAACGGCGGCGAGACCGAGAAGTGGACGCTGGTCGCGGCCGCCCCGGCGCCGGCACCGGCCCCTGCGCCCGCTCCGGCACCTGCCCCTGCTCCTGCCCCCACGCCGGCTCCGGCGCCCGCACCTGCTCCGGCACCGGCACCGGCCCCCGCACCCGCGCCGAGCCCCGCCCCTGCGC
>NZ_JBFUFP010000212.1:0-6722 GCF_056403375.1 Rhizobacter sp. P2_H2 | reverse complement strand
GGCCTGGAGCGTGGCGAGATCGCGCCGGGCTGCCGCCAGCTCGCGCTGCTGGAGATGCACCCAGGCGCCTGCCGCGGCCACCGCGGCGAGAGCCGCGACGCCGCCCAGCGCCCAGGCCAGCCACGGCAACGGCGCCTGGTGCCATTGGCGCGACAGCGCCCAGCTCAGCGGCAGGTTCTTGAAGGACGACATCGGTGCCAGCCGCCAGCAGGTCAGCGCGGGGCGGGGACGTGGTTCGGCAATGGAGCGACGGCGATGGAATGGCTGTGCGGCATGGGATCCTCCCGTGAAGCGCACCGCGAGGTCTTGTGGAGCCGTGGTCTGGTGCGCGGAACCGGGTCACGCCCGGCGAGGAAGGAGTGTCGCGCAGAAATGACCGGGATTTCGCGACGGATCCCTGACTTCCGGGCCCCGGTTCGTCACTCGATCACGTCATACAGCCGCACGATGAACGACACCTGGTACAGCAGGTTGCCGACCGCGAACGCGCCGTGGAACACCGGGTGTCGGATGAGCGCCGCGGCGCCGCACAGCAGCACGTAGACGCCGGCCCGCAGCGGGTACTCGAGCCCGAGCTTGGGCAGCAGCGCGCTGCCCTTGATCCAGGTGTCGCCCAGGTCGACCACGAAGCTCAGCGCCAGCAGCGCGAAGAACCAGCGGCGGCGCGACAGGAAATAGTCGCGCCAGCCGTCGTATTCATCGAGGTCGATCGGGAACAGCACCGCGCACAGCAGGTAGTTCAACCCCGCGTAGAACAGCACGAAGGCATAGAGCTCGAAGCGCCACACCGGCAATTGCGCGAGCCGGAACTCCCACCACCAGAAGTGCACCAGCAGCAACAAGGTCGAGGCCGTCCACAGCAGGTGCACCCAGTACGCCTTCTGCCGGCCCGGATGCTGCACGAACACCGCCAGCCCCGACAGCAGCCGCGCGATGCTCAGGCTCACCACCATGCTGAGCACGATCCGCAGGTGCAGGAAGACGGCGGGATCGGGGGCGGGCGAGGCGGCAGTCTCCATGGCCAGGCGCAGGCGCTGCGCGATCAGAAGCCGGCGTCGATGAAGACCTGCGGCCCCTGGAAGGTGTAGCGCACCTCGCCGCGCGGGTCGCGGCGCGTCTCGGTGAGCTTGTACTGGTCGTAGCGGTAGCCGGCGCCGAGCGCGAAGTTGCCGGTGAAGCGGTACTGCAGGTTGGCCTGGAAGTTCAGCAGCCGGCCCTTGTGGCCCTTGTAGTTGATCGCGAACGCATCGGCGCGGCCCGAGGCCAGCCAGCTCGGCGCGAACGACCAGGTGCCGTAGGCGCCGACCGTCGGCAGCGGCACGGTGTGCGCGGCCTCCTCGCGGCGGACCGCGACGGTGCCGCCGTCGACCTGGCCCAGGCCCTCGACGATGAACTTGAAGCGCGTGACGTGCAGCCCGGCCACGGCACCGGCCTCGGCCTCGTCGGTCTTGTAGAACGAGTAGCCGACGCTCGCCCGCGCGACCTTCGAGTCGAACTCGCTGTCGACCGAGGCCGACACCGGGAAGGTGGTGTCGTCAACGACGATCTCGGTCTCGAGCAGCGTCTTGTCAGCACTGCGCTTCAGCGAGAAGTACTCGAACTCGGCACGCCAGCGGTCGCCGAAGCGCGCACCGACCAGCAGCGTGCCTAGCGTCTTGTGCTCGGGCAGGCCCAGCTCGTCCTCGAGGTGCAGGTCGGTGCCGGTGGTGCCGCTGTTCGAGCGGTCGACCTGGATGTGCGAGCTGATCGACGGGCGGAACGCGCCGATCTGCACCCACAGCTTCTGGTTCAGGTAGTCGGTCGCGTCGGCGGCTTGCGCACCGGTGGCGGCGAGCAGCAGCCCGGAAGCGACGGCGATCGGACGGCAACGGCGGAATGGCATGCGGTGCTCCCCTGCAATCTGTGAAATCGTTCGCGGTGCGCGAGCCTATCCGGGGCCGGAAGGGGCGTCAATCGCGGGTGCGAACCCAGGGACTGGCGTGGGATCCGCCACGTATTGCGTGGACTGCCGCAGCGGTGGCCTGCCGACAATGGTGGCTTCTTCCAGAGAGCCTCCCATGCCGCAGTCGACCGGTCCGTCCCCTTCCTCCGTTGCCAGCTCGCGCGATTCGCTGATGGCGATGGGGGCAGGCGCATTGATGGGGGCCGTCGTGATGCACATGGCCGAGCAGCGCGGCGACAGCGGCCTGAGCCTCGCGATGGCGGTGCTGTTCGTGCTGTCGGGCTGCGCATCGGTCGTGCTCGCGATGCTGAGCCGGCCGCACCGCTTGAAACCGTGGCAGCGGCGCGGCGAGATCAAGGGCTGGATGCTGGCGCTCGGGCTGGGCCTGCTGGCCGCGGTTCAGGTCAGCGCCCTCATTTCCTGAGCCGCGCGACATCGAGCGGCGAGACTTCCGCTCCCCCATTGCCCCAGGAGCCGCGCACGTAGCTCAGCACGCTGGCCAGCTCGGCATCGCTGAGCACGGTCGCGAACGGCGGCATGCCGTAGGGCCGCGGGTTCGCCGGCGTCGACGGCGCGAAGCCGCCTTCCAGCACGATGTGCACCAGGTTCGCCGGCGAATCCATCGTCACCGCACGGTTGCCGGCCAGCGGCGGATAGGCGGGCGGCGCGCCTTCCCCGTCCTCGCCATGGCAGTCGACGCAGTGCTGCTTGTACAGCTGGCCGCCTTGCGCCATCACCGCCGCCGGGGCGGGCGGGTTCTTCACCTCCTGCCGCGACAGGGCCTTCAGGTAGGTCGCCATCGCGAGCAGGTCGTCGGCGCTCAGGTGCTGCAGGCTGCCGGTCACGACCTCGGCCATCGGCCCGGTGACGCTGCCGCCGCGCGACGCATCGGCGACGCCGCTGCGCAGCAGCGCGACGATCTTCGGCAGTTCCCACTCGCCCACGCCGGCCTCGCGCGCATCGCTGAGCGACGGCGCGTACCAGTTCTGGATCGGGATCAGCCCGCCGCCGAGCGCGATGCCCGAGCTCGCACCGAGCGCATTGCGGCTCGTATGGCAGGCGTTGCAATGGCCCAGCCCCTCGACGAGGTAGGCACCGCGGCTCCAGGCCGCCGAGTGCGTGCCGTCGTGCGGCATCGAGCCGGGCCGGAAGAACGCGGCACGCCACACCGCCAGCGCCGCCTGCGTGTTGTAGGGAAACCCCAGCGCATGCGGCCGGTTCGGTTTGTCGGTGGGCGGCAGGCTGCGCAGGTATGCGAACAGCGCATCCGAATCCTCGCGCGTGACGCGGGTCAGTTCGGTGTACGGGAAGGCCGGGTACAGCAGCCGGCCGTCGGCCGAGCGGCCGTTGTGCATCGCGCGCCAGAACAGCGCCGCGGTCCAGCCGCCGAGGCCGTGCTGCGGGTGCGGCGTGAGGTTCGGGGCGAACACCGTGCCGAACGGCGTCGCGATGCCGCGGCCGCCGGCATACGGCACGCCGCCGCGCTCGGTGTGGCAGCCGGCGCAATTGCCGGCGCGGGCCAGGTATTCGCCGCGCGCCACCTGCTGCGGGGTGAAGGGCGCGGCATCGGCGACCAGCGGCGACTCGTCGCGGAAGTTCAGCGCCATCACCAGCGCCACCCCCACCCCTGCCGCGGCGGCGATCAACAGCGCGATCACGATCAGCGCGCGCTTCATGGCGACACCTTCGTCACGTCGGGAACGCCACCGCAGGTGATCGGCAACGCGGCGGGCAGCGTCGCAGCCGGATGCGCCGGCTCGGGCACCCGCTGCACCGCCAGCCACTGCGCGACCACGCTGACCTCGTCGGCCGCCAGCGCCTGCGCCACCTGCGCCATGCAGTCGGGCGCCAGCGCGCGGCGCGTGCCGGTGCGCCAGGCGCCGAGCTGCGCGACCAGGTAGTCGCGCGGCAGCCCGAGCAGGCCGGGAATCGCCGGGGCGACGCCGGTCAGCGTGGCGCCATGGCACTGCGTGCAGGCCGGCAGCTTGCGCGCGGCATCGCCGTTGCGCACCAGCGCCTCGCCGCGCTGCGCGAGCGCGGCCGGCAGCGCAGGCCCGGGCGCCGGCGGCGAGTACGGCAGGTCGAGCGACGAGAAGTACGCGGCGATCTCGCGCAGGTAGGCATCGCTCAGCGGATCGAGCAGGCCGGTCATCAGCGCGTACTGGCGGCGGCCGTCGCGAAAGCCCTGCAGCTGGTGGTAGAGGTAGTCGGCCGGCTTGCCGGCGATGCGCGGGTAGTAGCCGTCGCGCGCGGCGCGGCCTTCCTTGCCGTGGCAGCCGGTGCAGGCCTGCAGGCGTTGCGCGATCGTGTCGGGCACCGGTGGCGCGGCACGTGCACTGAAGACGGCGGTCAGCAGGATCAGGGCGAGCAAGGATTTCATCGTGCGGTGCGCGTGGCAGACGAGGCGACGGCGCAGCGCGAGTATCCTCCCGCGTCTTCAGCCGCCGGGCTGCACCAGCCTGGACATATTGACCGACGCACCGGCCGAGTCAGCGCCGCCCTGGTCACGCAACCCCGCCGCGACGCCTTCGCGATCGGCGCTCGAGCGGTTCTGGCTGACCTTCCACTTGCCCGTCAGCGCCTGCAGCGGGATCTCGATGCCGACGATCGCGCGCAGCATGCCGTCGATGAAATCGGCCGGCGCATCGGCCACCGCCCAGGGCCGTGGCAGCGCAGCCTCGTGTCGCTGCGTCAGCCGAGTCACCAGCGACAGCAGCCACGGTGCGTCTTCATGCACCTGCAGCCTGCCGCGCGCCTGCACCATCACGTAGTTCCAGGTCGGCACCACCTTGCCGTGCTCCGCCTTCGTCGCGTACCAGCCCGGCGAGATGTAGGCCTGCGGCCCCTGGAACACGACCAGCGAATCGACATCGCGCCGCGCGGCCTGCCACACCGGGTTGGCGCGCGCGACGTGGGCGCGCAGCACCGCGCGGCCGGCCTCGTCGTGCTCCAGCAGGAAGGGCACCGGGTTCGCCGACAGCTCGCCGCCGGCATCCTGCGTGACCAGCAGCCCGAGCGGGTGCGTGCGCACCAGCTCGTGCAGCACCTCGGGGCGGGATTCTTCGAAATGACGGGGTGCGTACATCGAGGCTCTTTCAGTCGATCGTGACGGGTTCGCAGCGCACCTCGGACTTCACCGAGTTCGCGATGAAGCAGTTGGCATGCGCCTCGTGGTGCAGCCGCGCCTGCTCGGCGGCATCGGGCCGGCGCTCGCCGCCATAGCGCACGGCCGGCCGCAGCGTGACGACGGTGACCGCCATCTGCCCCTGCGCATTCGGTTCCATGATGCCGACCGCCGCATCGCGGTAGTCGTCGATCACCCAGCCCGCCTTCGCGGCGAGGCCGAGGAACCACAGCATGTGGCAGCTGCTGAGGGCCGCGACGAGGGCTTCCTCGGGATCGACCGCGCTCGGGTCCGACATCGGCACGCGCACCGAATGCGGCGACGACGAACCCGGCACCGTCGCCCCGCCGTCGAAGTGCCAGTCGTGGCGGCGGCTGTAGCGGTTGTCGGTGAAGGGCTGGCCGGCGCGCGTCCAGTGCACCTCGGCGTGGTAGTCGTGCGTGGCCATCGTCGAGGTCCTCACAGGCGGTTCAGGTAGTCGAAGGTGCCGCGCTCGCGCACTTCGGTCGCGGCGTCCAGCAGCCCGCGCATCGCGGCGCGGTACAGCGAGGTCGCGAGGCTGATGCGGCGCACGCCGGCTGCTTCGAGCTCGGCGACGCTGAACGACTTGCCCTTGATGCCGACCATGAAGTTCAGCGGCTTCGTCAGCGCGCTGCACACGGTGCGCACCGCGTCGAGGTCGGGCAGGCCGGGTGCGAACAGCACGTCGGCGCCGGCGCGCTCGAAGGCCTGCAGGCGGCGGATCGTGTCGTCGAGGTCGGGCTTGCCGCGCAGGAAGTTCTCCGACCGGGCGGTCAGCACGAAGCCATGCGGCAGCGCGCGCGCCGCCTCCACCGCGGCGGCGATGCGCTCGGTGGCGTGGCCGATGTCGTACAGCGGCTTCGCCTCGTCGCCGCTCGCATCCTCGATCGAGCCGCCGGCCAGGCCGATTTCGCCGGCGCGGCGGATCGTCTCGGCGGCATCCTGCGGCGTCGCGCCGAACCCGTTCTCCAGGTCGGCCGACACCGGCACGTCGACTGCCTGCACGATGGCCTGGGCGTGCGCGATGGCCTCGTCGCGCGTCAACTGGCCGTCGCGCCGGCCCATCACCGCGGCGGCGGCGCCGCTGGAGGTGGCGAGCGCCGCGAAGCCGATGCCGGCCAGCGCGCGCGCCGAGCCGGCATCGAAGGCATTGGCGATCACGAAGGCGCGCGGGCCGCGGTGCAGCGCGATGAAGCGGTCGGTCTTGTTGATGGTCTGGTTGCTCATGAGAGGCTCCCGTCGGGTTCCGGATTGGTTCCATATCGTAGACACTGAAGAGGCTTCACGAGGAACCAATCGACCATGCCCGGAGGAACCAATTCGGCGCTTGCTTCAACGGCCGCCACGTTGCGCCAGCAGGTCTACCTGCAGCTGCGCGGCGCGATCGAGCAGGGCACCTTCGCGCCCGGTGCGCGGCTGCCGCCGTCGCGCGATCACGCGCTGGCGCTCGGCGTCGGGCGCAACACGGTGCTGTGGGCGCTGGAGCGGCTGCGTGCCGAGGGCTACGTGGTGGCGCGCGTCGGCGACGGCAGCTACGTGGCGCCGGGCCTGGCGGCGCTGCGGGGCGGCCGGCGCCGGGTGGCGGCGATCGCGCCGGCGGGTGCGCTGTCGAAGCGCGGCCAGGCCATCGCCGAC
>NZ_JBFUFP010000211.1:0-6750 GCF_056403375.1 Rhizobacter sp. P2_H2 | reverse complement strand
GAGCCGCCCCGCGCAAACCCTGTGCGGACTTTCCCGCGAACCGGCCGCGCCGGCATTCCCCGGCGCAAAGACCCCTCTTAGACTGCGCCGGCTGTTCGATGGGTCGATCCAGGTTCAACCCATTGAACGGCGCCATCTCCCCGGAGCCCCTCCGCATGCTGCAAGAAGCCCAACGTCCCCGCRCTCCCGCGACCAAGCCGGCCCTGGTGCCGGCCGTCACGCGGGCCGCCGCGTTGCTGGACCTGCTGGCGCAGCAGCGCGAGGCGATGAGCCTGGCGCGGCTCTCGGCCAGCCTCGGCCTGCCGAAGAGCAGCGTGCACGGGCTGTGCAACACGCTGAGCGCGCTGGGCTACCTGCGCCGCGAGGACGACGGCTGCTTCTTCATCGGCCCGCGCGTGATGGGCCTGGCGCATGCGTTCGTCGCCCACACCAGCCCGGCGCAGGAATTCACCGCGCTGTGGGCCGAGGCCGGTGCGGCACCGTCCGAGACGGTGATCCTGTCGGTGCTCGACGGTGCCGACGTGGTCTACGTCGCCGCCCGCAACGGCGTGCGCCCGCTCGGCCTCGCGTTCACCGTCGGCATGCGCCTGCCGGCGCACCGCGCGGCCACCGGCAAGGCGATGCTCGCCTGGCTGGACGAGGCCCGGCTGCTCGCCCACTTTCCGCAGGACCGGCTGCCGGGCTTCATGAACCGCGCGCCGATCGAGCGCGGTGCGCTGCTCGACGAGCTGGCCGCGATCCGCCGCCGCGGCTACAGCACCGACGACGAGAGCGTGCGCGAGGGCGTGTACTGCTTCGGCGCCCCGGTGTTCGACGCGTCGGGCCAGGCGGTGGCCGGCGTCGGCGTGTGCCTGCAGAAGGCGATGCTCGACCCGCAGGTCGCGGCGCAGCAGAGCGAGACCGTGATGCGCGTCGCGCGCGAGCTGACGCAGCGCCTGGGCGGCAGCATGGCCGTGCCGCACGAAGCGAATCCATGAATACGACCGCCATGAGCACAGCAGCCAGCCCCAGCGACACCATCCTCGAGACCCGCGCGCTGACGAAGGAGTTCAAGGGCTTCGTCGCGGTGAACCAGGTCGACCTGAAGGTCCGGCGCGGCCACATCCATGCGCTGATCGGCCCGAACGGCGCCGGCAAGACGACCTGCTTCAACCTGCTGACCAAGTTCCTGACGCCCACGCGCGGGCAGATCCTCTTCAACGGCGCCGACATCACGCGCGAGAAGCCGGCGCAGATCGCACGGCGCGGCGTGATCCGCTCGTTCCAGATCTCGGCGGTGTTCCCGCACCTGAGCGTGCTCGAGAACGTGCGTGTCGCGCTGCAGCGCAAGCTCGGCACCTCGTTCCATTTCTGGAAGTCCGAGCGCACGCTGCACAGCCTGAACGACCGTGCCCGCGCGCTGCTGGCCGAGGTCGACCTCGCCGGCTATGCCGACACGCCGACCGTCGAGCTCAGCTATGGCCGCAAGCGCGCGCTCGAGATCGCGACCACGCTCGCGATGGAGCCCGAGTTGATGCTGCTCGACGAGCCGACCCAGGGCATGGGGCTGGAGGACGTCGACCGCATCCGCCAGCTGATCAAGAAGGTGTCGGCGAACCGCACCATCCTGATGGTGGAGCACAACATGAGCGTGGTCGCCAGCATCGCCGACACCATCACGGTGTTGCAGCGCGGCGCGACTCTGGCCGAAGGGCCGTATGCCGAGGTCTCGAAGAACCCGGCCGTCGTCGAGGCCTACATGGGCACCGCCAACGTCGAACTGCAGGGCGCGCACTGACATGGCCGATCGATTTCTCGAAGTCCGCGGGCTGCAGGCCTGGTACGGCGAATCGCATGTGCTGCACGGCGTGGACTTCCACGTCGACGAAGGCGAGGTGGTGACGCTGCTCGGGCGCAACGGCGCCGGCCGCACCAGCACGCTGCGCGCCATCATGGGGCTGACCGGCAGCCGCAAGGGCTCGATCCGCATCCGCGGGCAGGAGGCCATCGCGATGCCCACGCACCGCATCGCGCGGCTCGGCATCGGCTACTGCCCGGAGGAGCGCGGCATCTTCTCGAGCCTGTCGGCCGAGGAGAACCTGCTGCTGCCGCCGAAGCTGGCCGATGGCGGCATGGCGATCGACGAGATCTACGCGATGTTCCCGAACCTGAAGGAGCGCGCGGGCAGCCAGGGCACGCGCCTCTCGGGCGGCGAGCAGCAGATGCTGGCCGTCGCGCGCATCCTGCGCACCGGCGCGAAGCTGCTGCTGCTCGACGAGATCTCCGAGGGCCTGGCCCCGGTCATCGTGCAGAAGCTCGCCGAGATGGTGGTGCTGCTGCGTCGCCAGGGCTACACGATCGTGATGGTGGAGCAGAACTTCCGCTTCGCCGCGCCGCTGGCCGACCGCTTCCTCGTGATGGAACACGGCCAGATCATTCAAGAGTTCACCCAGGCCCAATTGCCTGACCGCCTGGCCCAGCTCCACGAGTACCTGGGCGTCTGATCTTCAAGATCCACCACACAAGGAGACCTCAATGAAACTGAGCCACATCGCCGCCGCCTGCTCGCTCGCCGCCACCGCCGCCCTCGTCCCTGCCCACGCGCAGGTTTCCGGCGACGTGATCCGCATCGGCTTCATCACCGACATGTCGGGCCTGTACTCCGACATCGACGGCCCGGCCGGCGCCGAGGCCATCAAGATGGCGATCGCCGATGCGGGCGGCGCGATCAACGGCAAGAAGATCGAGCTGCTCGTCGCCGACCACCAGAACAAGGCCGACGTGGCCGCCGCCAAGGCCCGCGAGTGGTTCGACACGCAGGGCGTCGACATGCTGATCGGCGGCACCAACTCCGGCACCAGCCTCGCGATGGCCAAGGTGGCGCTCGAGAAGAAGAAGCCGTTCATCGCGGTGGGCGCCGGCAGCTCGGCGCTGACCAACGAGCAGTGCACCCCGTACACCATCCACTGGGCCTACGACACGATGGCGCTGGCCAAGGGCACCGGCGGCGCCGTGGTGCGTGCCGGCGGCAAGAGCTGGTATTTCCTGTCGGCCGACTACGCGTTCGGCCAGGCGCTGCAGAACGACACCACCAATGTCGTGAAGGGGGCCGGCGGCACGGTGGTCGGCCAGGTCAAGCACCCGCTGTCGGCCAGCGACTTCTCGTCGTTCCTGCTGCAGGCGCAGTCGAGCAAGGCGCAGATCCTGGGGCTCGCGAATGCCGGCGGCGACACCATCAACGCGATCAAGGCGGCCAACGAGTTCGGCGTCACGAAGACGATGAAGCTGGCCGGGCTGCTGGTGTTCATCAACGACATCCACTCGCTGGGCCTGAAGACGACGCAGGGCATGTACCTGACCGACAGCTGGTACTGGAACAAGGATGCCGAGACGCGCGCCTGGAGCCGCAAGTTCTTCGAGAAGGTCAAGCGCATGCCGTCGTCGCTGCAGGCGGCCGACTACTCGGTGACCGCGAACTACCTGGCGGCCGTCAAGGCGACCGGCAGCGACGATGGCGACAAGGTGCTCGCGCAGCTGCACAAGGCCAAGGTCAACGACATGTTCGCGAAGAACGGCACGGTGCGCGAGGACGGCCGCATGGTGCACGACATGTACCTGATGCAGGTCAAGACGCCGGACAAGTCGACCGAGCCGTGGGACTACTACAACGTGGTCGAGACGATCAAGGGCGATGCGGCGTTCACGACCAAGGCCGAGAGCAAGTGCGCTTCCTGGAAGTGACCGCCTGAGCGAGGCCTGCAGCGTGAAAGACGCCCCATGACAGAAATCTTCGGCATCCCCCTGCAGGCCTTCGCCGGCCAGTTGCTGCTCGGCCTGGTCAACGGCTCGTTCTACGCGATGCTCAGCCTGGGCCTGGCGGTGATCTTCGGCCTGCTGGGCATCGTCAACTTCGCGCATGGCGCGCTCTACATGATCGGCGCCTACGTGGCCTGGTTCTCGATGGAGAAATGGGGCCTCGGCTACTGGGGCGCGCTGGTGCTCGCGCCGGTGATCGTCGGGGCGCTCGGCGTCGTGATCGAGAGGACCTTGCTCAAGCACCTGTACAAGCTCGACCCGTTGTACGGGCTGCTGCTGACCTTCGGCCTCGCGCTGATCGGCGAGGGCGTGTTCCGCGACCAGTTCGGCGTCTCCGGCCAGCAGGTCAACGTGCCCGACGCGCTGCAGGGCGCGACCAACCTCGGCTTCATGGTGCTGCCGAACTACCGCGCGTGGGTCGTCGTCGCATCGCTCACGGTGTGCCTGGGCACCTGGTTCCTGATCGAGAAGACGCGGCTCGGCGCCACGCTGCGCGCCGGCACCGAGAACCCGGCGCTGGTGCAGGCCTTCGGCATCAACGTGCCGCGCATGGTGATGCTCACGTACGCCGGCGGCTCGGCGCTGGCGGCGCTGGCCGGCGTGCTGGCGGCGCCGGTGATCCAGGTCACGCCGCTGATGGGCAGCAACCTGATCATCGTGGTGTTCGCGGTGGTCGTGATCGGCGGCATGGGGTCCATCCTCGGCTCGATCCTGACCGGGCTGATGCTTGGCCTGGTCGAGGGGCTGACCAAGGTGTTCTACCCCGAGGCCTCGAACATCGTGGTGTTCGTGATCATGGCGATCGTGCTGGTGATCCGGCCGGCCGGGCTGTTCGGCAAGGAGAAGTGAGCGTGTCCACCACGAACAAGAACGAGGCCTTCCAGCGCAAATCGCTGATCGCCTGGGGTGCGCTGCTGGCGCTGCTGGTGGCCGCGCCCTTCATCGGCATCTACCCGGTGTTCATGATGAAGGCGCTGTGCTTCGCGATCTTCGCGTGCGCCTTCAACCTGCTGCTGGGCTTCACCGGGCTGCTGTCGTTCGGGCATGCGGCCTTCATGGGCTCGGCGGCCTACATCACCGGCTGGCTGGTGCGCAGCGCCGGCTGGACGCCCGAGCTCGGCATCATCGCCGGCACGCTGGTGGCCGCGGCGCTCGGGCTGGTGGTCGGCCTGATCGCGATCCGCCGCCAGGGCATCTACTTCGCGATGATCACGCTCGCGATGGCGCAGATGATCTACTTCGTCTGCCTGCAGGCGCCGTTCACCGGCGGCGAAGACGGCCTGCAGGGCGTGCCGCGCGGCAAGCTGTTCGGCCTGATCCCGATGGCCGATGACCTGGCGATGTACTTCTTCGTGCTGGCGGTGTTCGTCGCGGTGTTCCTGCTGATCCTGCGCATCGTGCATTCGCCGTACGGCCAGGTGCTGAAGGCGATCCGCGAGAACGAGCCGCGCGCGATCTCGCTCGGCTACGACGTCGACCGCTACAAGCTGCTGGCCTTCGTGCTGTCGACCGGCATCGCCGGGCTGGCCGGTGCGATGAAGACCTTCGTGCTCGGCTTCGCGACGCTGTCGGACGTGCACTGGTCGCTGTCGGGCGAGGTGATCCTGATGACGCTGCTCGGCGGCATGGGCACCTTCGCAGGCCCGGTGCTGGGCGCCTTCACGATCATCGGGCTGCAGGACTACCTGGCCGACCGCGTCGGCTCGTGGGTCACGGTGATCATCGGCGTGATCTTCGTGGTGTGCGTGATCGCATTCCGGCGCGGCTTCGTCGGTGAGCTGATCGCGTGGCAGAAGCGAAAGTCATGAACTAGCGTCTGAGCGGCAGCAAGCTCTGCTTCAACTGCCGCAGCACGAAGCTCGACTTGCTGTGCCGGATCCCCGGGATCTTGTAGAGCCGCTCGCGCAGCAGCCGTTCGTAGTCGCGCGTGTCACTGACGGCGATGCGCACGTAGTAGTCGTAGTCGCCCGACACCAGGAAGGCCTCCAGCACCTCGGGGATCGCCTCCAGCGCGCGGCCGAACTCGAACAGCGCCTCGTCGGAGTGGCTGTCCAGCGTGACCTGCACGATCACCGTGTCCGGCAGCCCGACCTCGGCCGCGTTCACGCGCACCGAGTAGCCCTCGATCACGCCGGCCTGCTCCAGCCGCTTGATGCGGCTCCAGCACGGCGAACTGGTCAGCCCGACCTGCGTGCCGAGTTCGCCCATGCTGATGCGGGCGTCGCGCTGCAATGCTTCCAGGATGGCGATGTCGAACTTGTCGAGCTGCATGCTGTGACCTCTTGAAGATGCAGGAGGATTTGCCGCTGGCATCGTAACCTGCCGAAGTTTCGGCAGCCTTTGCTGCGCGTCGCACGAGAAACTTCCGGGCATGAATGCACCTGTCGCCCTCGCCTGCCTGCAACCCGCCCCCACCCGCACCCCCGACAGCGCCGACCTGCTGATCGCGACGCTGCTCGCGCACGGCATCGACACCGTGTTCGGCTACCCCGGCGGCGCGGTGCTGCCGCTGTACGACGCGCTGCACCGCGAGCCGCGGCTGCGCCATGTGCTGGTGCGGCACGAGCAGGCGGCGGTGCACGCCGCGCAGGGGTATGCGCGCAGCACCGGCCGCATCGGCGTGGTGTTCGTGACCTCGGGGCCCGGCATGAGCAACACGACGACCGGCCTGCTCGACGCGCTGTGCGACTCGGTGCCGGTGCTGTGCATCAGTGGGCAGGTCGCGACGACGTCGATCGGCACCGATGCGTTCCAGGAGTGCGATGCGCTCGGCATCTCGCGGCCGGTGACGAAGTGGAACGCGCAGGTGCGCAGCGCCGCGCAGCTGGTGCCGCTGCTGCGCAAGGCGCTGAGGGTGGCCGCCAGCGGGCGGCCCGGGCCGGTGCTGCTGGACCTGCCGAAGGATGTGCAGCTCGCGCCGCAGGTGCCGGTGCCCGCGACCGCGGCCCCGTGGGC
>NZ_JBFUFP010000210.1:0-6783 GCF_056403375.1 Rhizobacter sp. P2_H2 | reverse complement strand
GGCTCGACCTTGGCTGGGAGGCGCCGGTGGCCGAACTCTTCCGCGTGCTCRGCGTCGACCGCGACCAGCAGATCCTGGAGGACGAGACCGCCGATGCGCTGGTCGCCGCGGGCGCGCCGCCGCTGACGCGGCCCCGGCTGCCGGCGGGCGCCGAGCCGATCGAGGCACGGGTGCAGCACCCGCAGGTGCAGCAGGTGCTGCTGGCCGTGCAGGCCTATGCGATGGAAGCGTCGGCGGTGCGCGGTGGTGCGCATGAAGGTCCGGCCGTCGCGGCCATCGGCGAGCGCCTCGACGCGTTGTTGCGCCGCCTGGTCGGGCATTCACGCGGCTTCGCCGATGCGCCGGCCGACGACCAGCACGCGGTGCGCAAGGAGCTGAAGCGGCTGCGCTACCTCGCCGAGTTCATCGCGCCGCTGTACCGTGACAAGCCGGTCGCGCGCTTCTTCGACGCGCTGGCGCCTGCGCAGGACGCGCTGGGAAGCCACAACGACCTGGCGGTCGCGCTCAAGGCCTATCGCGAGCGGGCCGCCGCCGAACCCGAAGCCTGGTTCGCCGTCGGCTGGCTGGCCGCGCAACAGGCCCGTTCGGCCCGGGCGGCCCACAAGGCCCTGAAGCGTGCCGGCCGGGCCGAGCCGTTCTGGCACGGCAAGCCGCGCGGCTGAGCCGGATCAAGCGGCCAGCGCCGCGTCCACCACCCGCTGTGCCTCGTCGAGCAAGCGCTGCAGGTGCGCCGCATCGCGGAAGCTCTCGGCGTAGATCTTGTAGATGTCCTCGGTGCCCGACGGCCGTGCCGCGAACCAGCCGTTCGCGGTGACCACCTTGATGCCGCCGATCGCCGCGCCGTTGCCCGGCGCCTGGCTCAGCACCTGCACCACCGGGTCGCCGGCCAGCTCGGTCGAGCGGATCTGCTGCGGCGACAGCGCGCCGAGCTTGCGCTTCTGTGCCACCGTCGCGGCCGCCGAGATGCGGCCCGCGACCGGCCGCCCGAGCGCGCCGGCCAGCTCGTCGTAGACGGCGCCGAGGTCGCGGCCCTGCGTCGCGGTGATCTCGGCCGACAGCAGCGCGGCGGCGATGCCGTCCTTGTCGGTGCTCCAGGCGCTGCCGTCGCGGCGCAGGAAGCTCGCGCCGGCGCTTTCTTCGCCGGCAAAGCCGAGGCTGCCCTTCAGCAGCCCGTCGGCGAACCACTTGAAGCCGACCGGCGCATCGAACAGCGGACGGCCGAGGCGCGCGGCGATGCGCTCGATCAGTTGCGTCGTGACGACGGTCTTCGCGATGCTGGTCTCGCGGCCCCAGGCCGGCCGGTGCCGGAACAGGTGCTCGATCATCAGCGACAGGTAGTCGTTCGGCGGCAGCAGGCCGGCGCCCGGCGTGACGATGCCGTGGCGGTYGTGGTCGGTGTCGCACGAGAACGCGATGTCGAAGCGGCTCTTCAGTGCGACCAGGCGTTGCATCGCGTAYGGCGACGACGGGTCCATGCGGATCTGGCCGTCCCAGTCGAGCGACATGAAGCGGAAGGTCGGATCGACCTCTTCGCTGACCACGGTCAGGTCGAGGCGGTAGTGCTCGGCGATCGCGCGCCAGTAATGCACGCCGGCGCCGCCGAGCGGATCGACGCCCATGCGCACGCCGGCCGCACGCACCGCGTCGAGGTCGACCACCTGGCCCAGTTCGCCGACGTAGTGCTGCAGGTAGTCGTGGCGGCGCGTGGTGTCGGCGCGCAGTGCGCGTCCGGCCGGCAGGCGCTTCACATCCTTCAGCGCGGTTTCGAGGTGGCGGTTCGCCGCGGCCTGGATCCAGCCGGTCACCTTCTCGTCGGCCGGGCCGCCATGCGAGGGGTTGTACTTGAAGCCGCCGTCGCGCGGCGGGTTGTGCGAGGGCGTCATCACGATGCCGTCGGCCAGGCCCTGGCCTGAGCTGGCGCGCCCGCGGTTGTGCACCAGGATCGCATGCGACACCGCCGGCGTCGGCGTGAACTCGTCGCGCTCGGCCAGCATCACCGTCACGCCGTTGGCCGCCAGCACCTCGAGCGCCGTCGCCGCGGCCGGTGCCGACAGCGCATGCGTGTCGACGCCGAGGAACAGCGGCCCGTCGATGCCGGCCTGGCGCCGGTGGTCGCAGATGCCTTGCGCGATCGCGAGCACATGCCATTCGTTGAACGAGCGGTCGAGCGACGAGCCGCGGTGGCCGGAGGTGCCGAACGCGACGCGCTGCGCCGGCACCGAGGGGTCGGGCCGGTCGTCGGCGTAGGCGGCGAGCAGCCGGCCGACATCGACCAGCACCGAGGCGGGGGCCGGGTGCCCGGCGAGTTCGTTCAATGTGCTCATGCGATCGATCATAGGGAGCGGCCTGCCGGCCCAGGTGTCGCCGTGTGGCGGGCAGGGGCATTCCAGGGGCATTTCGCATCGGCGGCCGTCGCTTCGCATCGTGTGCCTCGGTGCGCGCTCCCTGATCCCTAAGGTAGGGGACCGTTCGCCGGAGTCGATCGCTGCGCCGCAGCGGGCCGCGCGATGCATCGAAGGCGCCTCGATCATGAACATTCAGTCCACGCAAGTGCATCGGGCCGGGGCGCAATGCGCATCGGCCACCGGGGCTGCCCCGCAAGGCGGGCAGCAGCAGGGGGCTTTCATCGACCAGGTGATGGGTGGCCTGAAGCTCCCGAGCCTCTCCCTGGGCGGCAAGGACGACGACAACGAGGAGCCCGGCATGTCGGCGTCGTCGCTGTCGGCGATGCGCTCGCTGCCGCCGATGCCGCAGGCCCAGCCGCAGCAGGCGCTGGCGATGCAACAAGGCGGCCAGGCCGCCGCCGCGCAGCAAGGTGCACCGGCCGCGCAGAGTGGACCCGTGATGCCGTCGGCCAACGACAAGGCGCCGCCGGGCGCCTCGGCGCAGAGCATCGTCGACGGCAACCCGACGCTGAAGAACCTGGGCAACCAGAGCGGCGTGAAGGACAACCTGAAGAAGCAGTGCGGCGACTGGGACGATCCGGCCAAGAGCCCGCAGGAGCGCGCCGACGCGGCGCAGCGGGCGTCCAACGTCGTCAGCTGGGTCAAGGGCGCGAAGGACCGCGACGGCGACGTGCGCCCCGAAGACGTGACGAAGAACGGCAAGATCGAAGGCTTCACGAAGGACGGCGATGCGCGCCACGGCACCGAGGCCGGCCTGCTGCAGGACTTCGGCAAGTACGGCTACGGGCACCTGAAGGCCGACCAGCGGCTCGACCAGACCAACGACGGTCACGTGAAGAAGAACGGCACGAACATGGACAACGCCGAGTACATCGGCCACAAGATCCTCGACGGCCTGTCGAAGGCCTTCAACTTCATCGGCGATCTGATCAAGAACACGCTCGGCAAGATCCCGGGCCTGGGCAAGGTGTTCTCGGCGCTGGGCGAACTGGGCGCCAAGGCGATCGGCGGTGCGCTGCACGTGGCCGACACCGCGGTGATCGGCGGCGACGTGAAGAAGGCCGGCGTCGAGATGGGCGCGAGCCTGACGGAAACCGCCGTCGGCTTCGCGGACCCGACCGGCCTGGGCGCCAAGGCGGCCGGTGATGCGGTGCGCGGCAGCTACAAGGGTTGATGCGGCGAATACTGTGCTTGCACACAGTACTGTATGAAGATACAGTCCGCACCTCGGAGGTCACCCATGTACGCAGAACTTCGCCAGAACTATCGTCCCCGCGGCCAGCGCGTGCCGGCTTGGCTGGTCAGGGTGTGGCGCTGGCTTTGATGACGACCCCTCGGTCGGCGGGTACACCGACCGATCCCCCGAGGGGATGCGGGCCGGCTTGGGGCGGCCCGGCGCTCGGCCCGCATGCGCTTCAGCGGTTCAGCGCATCGACCTGCCGCTTGGCTTCATCCACGTCCTTGTTGAGTTCAGCGAGGTAGCGGCTTCGCTCCTCGCTGCTCCATTCCGCATCTGAAAAGCTGTCGAGCGCATACGCCTTGCTGGTGTGCACGGCGCCCGCCTGCCGCGGCAGCATCGCGCGGTCCGGAAAACGATCGGGCAGCAGCAGGAATCCCTGCACATCGCGCAGCGTCAGCGGAAAGGCCGGCTTGCCGTCGCGCACCAGCTTGCCGAACAGGCGCAGCCTGAACTCCTGCTCGCCGACAGCCACCTCGTCGTTGAAGCTCAGCAGCGCGAACGGCTTGCCGGCCGCATCGTCGACGCGCGCGCTGACGACATAGCGGCCGGGCTGTGCCACCCGCGCCTTCAGGAAGAAATCGAGCGAGCCCGCCTGCAGCGCCTCGCGCACACCAGCCCATTCGGCGGGCACCAGCGGGTTGTAGACCAGGTCGAAATTGACGTTGCCCAGCTGCCCCGATTGGTTCAGGTAGGCCTGGATGCGGATCGTGCCGGCGAACTCCGCAAAGCCTTGGGTCGAGGGTTGCAGCACCGCCGCGAGGCTGCCGTCCGCGGCCTCGCTGAACGTGACCGGCACCTGCGGCAGGCCTGACGGCCGGCGCGCATCGGGCAGGTCGAACGCGACGGCGCGCGTCACCAGCAGCGGCAGCGGGCGATCGTCGTCATCGACGGCGCGCACCGTGAGGCGCACCGATTCGGCGCCGCTCGCGAACACGCGGTCCTGCGTGCTGCGCACGCGCACGYCCTTGGCCGGCTGGCCGCCCGGGGTGCGCAACGGCATCTCCTCGGCCACCGGGTCGAACGGGCGCACCTGGTCGGGGTGCTCGCCCAGCGGGCGCGCCTCGTGCGGGTAGCGGGTCGAGGTCTTGTACTTGGTGAGCGTGTCTTCGGCGCGGGTGAGCCGCTGCTGCCACAGGTCGAGCTGCGCGCGGCGTGCCTGCACCGCGCTCGCACTGAAGGATGCAGAGGGTGGCACTGCCGGTCTCGGGCTTGCGGTCTGCACTGCCACGGCGGGCAGGATGACAGGCGCCTCGGTCGGCGCCTCGCGCCCGAACGAGAGTGCAGCCAGCAACGCCGCGACGCTGACGCAGGCCATGACGATCAGCAGAGGCCTTCCCATTCAAGCGTGCGCGTCGGCCCAGCGGACGCCGTGGAACCGGCTTTGCCGGGCCACTGGCGGCGCCCCCTCGAGGGGGAGGCGCGCAGCGCCTCGGGGGTGGGCCATCATCTAGCGTTGGTGACCATGTCGGCGCGGACTTTCGAAACCACGCCGCCCCAGTTCTTGTTCGTGTAGTGGTTGAAGGCCTCGGCATCGTCGCGGAACACCACCGAATGGTTGCTCCACTTGGCGCGGCCGCCTTCGTTGTTCGCGGTGCCCAGCGTCAGGTCGTTGCACAGCCAGTCGCTCGGGTTGCAGAAGCTCGCGCCCGAGCTGCCCGAGACGCCGCCGCTCGAGTGATAGGCGACGACCTCGTCGTCCTGCCCCGGCAGCACGAAGGAGTACAGCGTGCCCTTGGCGCCGGCGTACATGTAGAACCAGGTCGCGCGGGTGTTGCTGTGGTCGTACAGCGCGCGGGCGGTGGCGGTCTTCAGGTCGGACACCAGCGGCTCCGAGACGGCCCAGTCGCCGGCGTCGGCCAGTTCGCTGCCGCCCCCGGCGCCGGCGGCGATGTCGACCCACTTGATGTTCCAGCCGACCTGGGTCGTGCCGTCGCTGTTGCCGCATTCGCCGGTCGAGCTCGCGATCGCGGTTTTCTTGTAGCGCGCCGTGCCGCCGTACAGCGAGAGCGCGTAGCCGATCATCAGGTCGCCCGCGCTGTGCGCCGCGACGTAGCACCAGTTCGGCCCGGTGCAGTAGCAGTCGAGCGCGTTGCGCACCAGGTAGTTCTGGTCGGAGACGTGGTTGTAGCCGTCCCAGTTGACCGATTTCTTGTTGACGCCGGCCTCGACGGTCGCCGGCCCCCAGTAGGTGAAGTCGGCATAGTTGCCGAGGATCCCGCCGCCGGTGCGGCCATTGATCCACAGCGAGTAGTTGGTCGCCAGGGCCGCCGTCGTCAGGCCGAYGAGCACGGCGCCGATCCCGGCCAGGCACAGCCGCGTGAGGTGTCGCATTGGGTTGTCTCCCTGTGTTGTCGAGACCTGCATGAAACCGATCTCGCGAGGCCCGAAAAGTACGCTCGTGCGGAAAAGTTCAGAAGCCCGAAGTTCCCCTCTTGACTTGCGCGATGTTCGCCCGCGTGTCTTGCACTTTCGTGTCAGCCCTCTGGCCTCACAGCCCGCACAACTTGCGGAACGGCCCCAGCACCGCCTCGCCGCGGAACGGCTTGACGATCCAGCCGGTGACGCCGATCGCCTTGCCGCGCTCGCGCATCTCGGCGTTGTCCTCGGTGGTCAGCATCACGATGCGCACCGCCGCGTTCCCGAGCTCGGTGCGGATCTTCTCGGCCATCGTCAGGCCGTCCATGTTCGGCATGTTGATGTCGCTCACCACCAGCTTGATGGCCGGGTCGAGCGCCAGCTGGCGCAGGCCGTCGCGCCCGTCGTTGGCCTGGGCCACGTCGAAGCCGTTCTGCTTCAGGAAGCTGCAGACGATCTCGCGCATCGTCTGGGAGTCGTCGACGACCAGGATCTGGGCCATTCAGTTTTTCTCTTCAGAAGAATTCCAGCTCGCCGGTGTTGTCGGTGGATGCCGGATTCGAGAACTCGACGAAGGCCTCGGGACGGAACAGCAGGTTGAAGATGAAGCGCTGCACGATGGTCAGCGAACGCTGGCGCGGGTGGTTCGGGTCCGCGAGCTGGTAGCGGATGCACAGCTGCGGATCCTGCGAGCCGAACGAGATGTACTTCTGCTCGTGGTTGATCACGATCGGCACCTGCGTCTGCTGCGTCGGGAACGCCTCGGGCGGGATGTAGTGGTTC
>NZ_JBFUFP010000209.1:0-6790 GCF_056403375.1 Rhizobacter sp. P2_H2 | reverse complement strand
CTGGTCAACAACGCGGGCCGCTCGATCCGCCGCGCGATCGAGAGCAGCTACGACCGCTTCCACGATTTCGAGCGCACGATGCAGCTGAACTACTTCGGCTGCCTGCGCGTGACGATGGGCCTGCTGCCCGGCATGGTCGCGAAGAAGAAGGGCCACATCGTCAACATCAGCTCGATCGGCGTGCTGACGAACGCGCCGCGCTTCTCGGCCTATGTGGCCAGCAAGGCGGCGCTGGATGCGTGGACGCGCTGCGCGTCGAGCGAGTACGCCGACACCGGCATCACCTTCACGACGATCAACATGCCGCTGGTGCGCACGCCGATGATCGCGCCGACCAAGATCTACAACAACGTGCCGACGCTCGCGCCCGAGGAGGYGGCCGACATGATCGCGCAGGCCTGCGTCTACAAGCCGGTGCGCATCGCGACGCGCCTGGGCATCGCCGGCGAGGTGCTGCATGCGCTGGTGCCGCGCATCGCGCAGATCGTGATGAACACCAGCTTCCGGATGTTCCCGGACAGTTCGGCGGCCAAGGGCGACAAGTCCGCCAAGCCGACGCTGTCACCGGAGGCGATGGCCTTGCAGCAGATGATGCGCGGCATCCATTTCTGACCATCCCGAGGGCTCCTGCGCATCCGAGACGTACTCGCGTGCCGGCACCGCACCGGCACCCGCCTCCATCCAGCGCTCGGACGCGGTGGCGATCTGCTCCAGGTGCTGCTGCGCCGCGCAAGTGCCGTTGCTGCGCTCGGGCAGGTCGCGCAGGATCGCCCAGCAGGTGCGCCGCAGCATGTGCAGTGCCGCGGCCAGCTGCAGGGGGTTGCCGCTCAGCTGGGTCGACGCGCTCTCGATCTCGCGCACCACACGGTCGCTGTCGAGGCCGTCGCGCACGATGCGCTTGACGCTGGCGACCGGGTCGTAGGCGCGGCCCAGCTGGAACAGGCGCAGCGCGAGCGCGATCGCGACCAGGCTGGTCAGCACCTGGCGTGCCGCGAACAACTCGCCGCGCGTCAGGTGGCGGCAGATCGACATGTGGGCGTAAGCCACGTCGAACTGGGCGCGCGCCGCGATGCAGTCGTTGGTCAGCTGCCGGGCCACCGCCGCCTGCAGCGGCATCAGGTGCCGCGCGCCCCACAGCGGCTGCCAGCGCAGCACGCGCTCGACGACCGGCAGCGTGTCGGGCGTCACGACGAAGAGCTCGAGCTTGAAGCCATCGGCATACAGCACCGAGGTGCGGCAGCCGAAGCCTTCCTTCCAGGCGGGCCCACCGACCAGCTGCACCGGCTCCGCGACCAGCGGCAGCAGCGCCTCGCCGACCTGGCGGGCGCCTTCGACCAGCGCGCCCTCGGCGAGCAGCACGACGAGATCGAGGTCGGAATGGTCATCGTGCCGGCCGCTGGCTTGCGAGCCGCCGAGCGCGACGGCCAGCGCATGCGGGCAGTGGCGCAGCGTGGCCTGCGACAGCTGTTCGGCGAGGCGGGTGCAGTCTCTCATGGGAGCTCCCGGCGGGGGCGTCATGTGTGCAGCGCCACGCTGACGCCGGCTCGCTGGGCCAGGGCGGCCCGGATGGCGATCACGAGCGCGCCGGCGGCGGTCATCGCGGACGCCAGCGCGTACACGCAGGGGCCCCAGGTCGGCAGTGCGCGGCTCGCGAACCAGGCGGCACCGGCCATGCCGATGCCGTGCGCGCAGGCGGTGTAGAGCGCCTGGCCGGTGATGGCGTAGCGGTTCGGGCTCAGGTCACGCACCCACAGCGCGCACAGCGCGTGCATCCAGGAGAACGAGGCGACGTGCAGCATGAATCCGACCAGCAGGCACGGCAGGCTGTCGTCGTCGGCGAGCAGCGACCAGCGCAGCAGGGACAGCATCACGACCGCGCCGAACAGCCGGGCGTTGCCCCAGCGGGCGCGCAGGCGATCGAAGGCCGCGAAGCCGAGCGTCTCGACGCCGAAGGCCGCGCACCACAGCGCGGCAATGGCCGGGCTGCCGACGCCTTGCTGCTGCAGCAGCAAGGTGGCGCTGCTGTAGAAGACGCCGTTGGCGCCGATCAGCAGCGTGGCGCCGACCAGCAGCAGCACACCGCTGCGGGTGGCGAGCGACGCGGGCGCGCGGGCGGGCATCGCGATGCCGGCAGGCGCCGAATCTGGCAACTGCGCGGACAACTGCTTTGGCAACTGCTCCGGCACCGGCGCGGGTGCCCGCACCATGGATCGCACGGCCGACTGCATCGCGTGCAGGCTGGTGATCAGCACCAGCGCCGACACCAGCACCATCAGCGGCAAGGCAGCCTGCTGCCATGCGGCCCCGGCCGACCACAGGCCGCCGAACAGCAGCACGCCGGCGCACACCGATGCCGAACCGAGCGCCCGCATCGCGCCATAGCGCATCGCGCCGCCGGTACCCCTCAGCCGGGTCGCGATGGCCTCGAGCAGGCTCTGGCAGTAGTTGCGGCAGGCGGCCATGACGACCACCGCGAGCAGCAGCCCGGCGAAATGCGTCGAGGTGCCGAGCAGCCAGGCGGCGCCGAGGACGGCCCAGGCGGCCACCCACAGCAGGCTCGACTGGCGTCGCGACGCATCGGCCCACCACGCGAGCAGCGGCCCGGTGACCAGCTTGACGCCGAACACGGCGCTGAAGATCCATGCCACCTCGTCGGGGGCCAGCCCCTTGTCGCGCAGGAAGGGCGGCAGGTAGCTCAGCAGCACGCCGGCCGGCAGGAAGAATCCGATGTAGCCGAGGGGCAGGTGCCATGCGTGGCTCACGCGACTCACGCGGCTCACAGTTGGCGCTCCAGCATGCCCAGGCTCCACGCCCGCACGCGCCGGCCGGCGGTGTCGTCGAGGTGTCCGGTCCAGACGGCGCGCGTCGGGCCGACCAGCCGGTACAGGCACTGGAAGGCCAGGTGCAGGTGCAGGCGTCGCCGCCAGGCCGGCGGGTCGGCCAGCAGCCGTGCACTGGCGTAGTGGTCCCAGGCGCGCGCGACGAGGGGGAGCGGGTCGCGGTCGTGGCGCAGCGCGCGGATCACGTACTCGCTCAGCAGGTAGGCGAGGTCGTAGCAGCCTTCGCCGCAGTGGCCCTGTTCGAAGTCGATGACCGACACGCCGTTCTCGGCGTCGACCAGCACGTTGCGGGAGTTCAGGTCGCCGTGCACCGGCTCGGCTTCGAGCACGAGGTAGTCGTGGATGAACGCCAGCGCTGCGCGATGCAGGTGCGGCGGCAGTTCATCGACCAGCCGGGCATATTGCAGCTCGATCTTGAAGGCCTTGAAGGGCCGGCTCGCGGCGAGCAGGCTGTCGCGCGGCTGCAGCGGCAGCGCGTGCAGCCGGCCCAGCCAGCGCGCGATCGAACGCAGGGGCAGCTCGATGCGGGGATCCTGGCCGGCGGCGGTGGTGGTGGTGTGGGTGCCGGGGGCCTGCAGACGCTCGTACAGCGGCATGCCGGCCGCAGCATCCATCGCGATCACGTCGTACTCGCTCTGGATCGCGACCAGCGCCGGCACGTTCAGCGGCGGCGTGCCGGCGTGCATCGCGGCGGCCCGCGAGGCCATGTCATGCCAGCTGCAGGCGACGAGGCAGCGCTGTGCCGCACGCGTCGGCAACGGCGGGAAGTCGCTCGACAAGGCCGCTTCGGTGAAGCGCTTCAGGTAGTGCGTGCCGGCCGGGGATGTCACCTTCAGCACGCGGTTGAACAGGCCGCCGGTGACCGGCTCGATCTGCTGCGGGCTCGGCCACAGCAGGCGGGCGACCTGGATCATCTCGCTGTCGATGCCGATGGTGTCGGCCGGGGGCAGCGGGAGCGGCAGGCTGAGTGCGGGGAGCGTGGCGGTGGCGGTAGCGGTGTGGGACATGGTGCGAGCCTGTGACGGAGGGTGGTGCAAGGACGCGGGGTCAGCGCGCCGGATGTCGGTGGATGCCGCGCACGTACAGGCTCTGCGCGACCGGGAAGAGGCTGATCTCCTGCACGTTGACGTGCGCGGGCTGCTGGTGGATCCATTCGATGGTGCGCGCCAGGTCGTGCGCTTCGAGCGGCGCGAAGCCTTCGAAGCGGGCGGCGGCATCGAGGCCGGGCTGGCCGTCGAGCAGGCCGGTGCGGGTGGTGCCTGGCTGCACGCAGCTGACGCGCACGCCCGAGCCGTGCAGGTCGGCGCGCACGCAGCGCAGCAGCTGCTGCGTGTAGGCCTTGCTCGCGGCATAGGCCGCCATCAGCGGGGCGGCGTCGTGCCCGGCGATCGAACCGAGCACGACCAGCGTGCCGCTGCCGCGCTGCAACAGCAGCCGGGCGAGGTTGCGCACGACGAGCGTGGTGCCGAGCACGTTGGTGTCGATGGTGGCGTGCAGCTCGGCATCGCTCATCGCGGTGAGCGGTGCACCCTGGAAAGCGCAGCCGGCACAGTGCACGGCGAGTTCGATGTCGTGCAGCCGCAGGCGGCCGCGCTCGGCGAGCTGGCCGAAGGCGGCATGCAGGCCGGGCCGGGCGACATCGTGGGRCAGCGCGATGAAGCGGCGCGGCCAGTCGCGTTCGAGTTCGGCCAGCAGCGCGGCGTCGCGCGCAATGCCGACCACGCTGAAGCCACTCGCGAGCAGGCCCTGCGCGACCGCACGGCCGATGCCGCGGCTCGCGCCCGTCACGGCGCACCAGCGGGCGGGTGGGGGGCTTTCATCCATCGCGGTCATCCATTGATCAGGTACGAGCTGCCGGGGACCAGGTGCGGCTGGTGCGGCGCGATGGCATGGACGTTGACCGTCTTGATGCTCCAGCGCTGGTGTTGGGCGGCCTCGTCGCGCACGATGCCGATCTCCTTGCCGTGCAGCGACAGGTTGTTCGAGATCGAGACGAAATCGCCCGGGCGCATCAGCACCCGGCGCTTCATCGCATGCAGCGTGGCGGTCAGCCGCTTCACGGCACGGGTCGCCGAATCGGTCAGGCCCTCGGTGCGGTTCTCGAAGAAGCGCAGGTCGACCTCGCGTGTCAGCACCGCATGCTCGGACGCCTTGCCCAGGGCCACGTTGCCGCCCACCATCGACAGGTCGTCGAACGGCGTGTAGAACGCGGCTTCGCGCAGCACCGCCAGCGTGTCCTTGTCGAGTGCGGCCAGCACGTCGCGGTTGGCGACGAAGGTGGTCCAGATCTCGTTGTCGTCGCAGCTGCGCAGCGCCAGGATGTTGACCAGGTCGGGGCGCACGAAGTGGTTCGCGAGATCCTTGTGGAAATGGATCGGACCGAGTGCCTTCTGCGATTGCGAGTCCTTCAGCGCGTCTTTCGGGAAGATGTCCTGGAAGACATCGCCGTCGTTCACGTTCAGGTACGAGATCGGGTGCTCGCCGGCCACCTCGGCGTACAGCTGCAGGAAGCCTTCGGCGACGAAGCTGCGCTTCAACCGGTGCTTGTCGGCCACCGGGTCGACATTGCCCAGTTCGGGCAGCAGGCTGTCGATCGGGCAGTTCTCGACGAACACGAACGGCCGCTCGTACGCGGACGCGCGCCGGCGCCCCTCCATGAAGTCGCGAAAGCGCGCGAGGTTCGGATCGCCCGCGACCAGCATGCGGATCTCGTGGCTGAACGCCTCGTAGGCCTTGTACGGGCTCACGCGGATCGATTCCAGGCGCCGGACCAGCGCGCTGCGTTCTGCGTCGCTGAAGCTGAAATCCAGCGGCAGCTCGCGGCATCGGGTGTCGAGGGGGGTCATCTTCTGTTCTCCCTGAAGGTCGGGTGAGGGTGCGGATGCGGTTGGGGTGGCAGTCATCGATCGAGCAGCTGGCGCAGCCCGTGCTTGCCGCAGACGGGGTCGATCGTGATCTCGAGCCAGGGCACGTCGGCGGCGCGCAGCCAGCCGAGCGCCGCGGCACCGGGCTCCTGCCGCTGCGCGAGGCCCCGCGTGTCGCCGTGCCAGCACGGGAAATCGGGGTCATCGGCCGGGAACAGCGCATCGGCGATGTCGGCATGCTGCAGGCCCGCGGTGCTGTCCGAGGCATGCACGGTGACGCCGGCGGCGTGGCCCGGCTCGAGCGTGGCCCGCACCACGCCGGCCAGCGGCGCGCGCGGCACGTACAGCGTGCCCAGCACCTCGGCCAGCAGGCAGGGCGCGACGATGCGCTTGTGCCGCTGCGCGTAGCTGCGCCGGTACAGCGCCCGGTCGCAGGTCTGGCCGACATCGATGTGGCGGCGCTGCAGGTCGCGCAGGCCGGCGTCGAAGCTGCGGCGCAGCTCGGGGTAGTCGACGATCGTGCCTTCGCAGTACGACAGGTAGCTGGGCCACGACCACACGCTGCGCCCGTCTTCGGCATCCAGCAGCACCCGGTCGTTGGCGAGCGGCCGCGCGCCGTGCCGCAGCACCATGTCGATGAACAGCGTCGACTTGCCGGCCCCCTTGCTGCCGAGGAACAGCCAGGCCCCGCCATCGAGCACCACCGCGCTCGCATGCAGCATCGGCGCGAAGCGCGGCCCGCGGCGCCACAGCGTCAGGTTGCGCGCGGCGTGGAAGATCAGCTCGCTGGAACGCACGGCGCGCATCGGGTCGATGTGCACATCGAGGCAGGCGCGCCGCGCATCGTGGCGGAACAGCATGCCTTCGCCCGGCAGGTGGATGGCACCGCCGGCATCGATGCCGGCATCGGCCGGTCCTTCGAGGTTCCAGTGYGGGTAGTTCAGCGAACGGTGGAAACGCGCCTGCGCCGGCCAGCCGGCGGCTGCGTCGGCCAGCTCGGCGGCGCTGGCGTGGTGCACGCGGATGTCCATCGCCGGCATGGCGCCCGGCTCGACCACCGAAGGCTCGTAGGAGCGCGCGATGCGG
>NZ_JBFUFP010000208.1:0-6845 GCF_056403375.1 Rhizobacter sp. P2_H2 | reverse complement strand
ACGCCAAGCTGAACGCCGGCTGACAAGTTCAGTGACAACCCTGACGACTCGTTTCTCATCGTGAGAAACGAGGGATGACCCGACCTAGGGCTTACGCTGAATGCCCACCGGCTGCCGCGCCGCGTCGTCCCACGCGGGCCCGTCGAACCACGGATCGCCGGCCAGCCAGCCCTGCAGCAGCTCCAATCCATCGAGCCCCCAGAACAGCCGGCCGTCGACCTCGACCGTCGGCACCCCGAAGACGCCGAGCGACACCGCCTGTGCGGTCGCTGCCTTCAGCGCGGCCTTGACCTCGTCGCCCTGCGGATCGAGCGCCGGCTGCAGCCGCTGCGCGAGCGCCTCCAGCCGCTGCGGATCGTTCGCGTCCGCGCCGCCGCGCCACACGTGGTGCATCAGCTGCTCGCAGACCCAGCGGTTCGGGGTCGCAAGCGGGCCGCGGCAGGCCAGGCCCAGGCGCAGGAGCGCGAGCGGGTTGAACGGATGCTGCGCCGGCATCTGCATCGGGATGCCGTGCCGGTGCGCCAGCCACGCCACCTGCCGGTAGGTCCAGTCGCGCTTCGGAGCGATCTCGGCCGGGCCCTTCTGCCCCCATTGCGACAACAGCCCGGCGAACAGCACCGGCTGGTACGCCACGGCGACGCCGTGCCCTTCCAGCACCTGCGGCAGGCGCTCGAACGCCAGGTAGGCGTACGGCGAGATCACGTCGAACCAGAACCGGAGTTGCTTCATCGCGACCGCTCCTCATCGACGACCGGCACGGCCGCCTTGCGCAGCGCGATCGCCTGCCAGACCTGCCGCTTGCCGTCGTCGTCCATCTTCGACCACGCCGCGATCTCGTCGATCGTGCGCCAGCAGCCGGCGCACAGGCCGCTGGCCGCCTCCATCCGGCAGACGTTCACGCAGGGGCTTGCCACGGCGGCCGCTTCGTCCATCAGGTGAGCACCAGTTCGGCGATGTCGTCCCACAGCGAGGCATCGATGCGACCGCGGACCTGCTTCACCTCGCGGTGCTGCTTGTCGAGGATGAACGAGGTCGGCGTCTGCGCCATCGCCCCGAAATCGTCGCGGTGCGTCGCATCGGCGCGCCACAGCATCGGGAACTGCTGCTTYATCGGCACGACGCGGTTCAGGATCGCGTCGTACTCGCGCACCGCCGCCAGGCTGCGGTCGAGGCTCACCGCGACCAGCTGGAACGGCTTGTCGCGCCACGCCTCGTAGTTCGCGCGCAGCTCGGGCATCTTGTCGCGGCACACCGGGCAGTCGGTGGACCAGAAGAACACCAGCACCGCCTTGCCCGCGTCCTGCGCCAGTTCGTAGCGACGCCCTTCCAGCGTGTTGCCGGCCAGCGCATGGCCCGGCGCCGCCGGCGCAGCGTGCAGCGGCACGGCATGGCCGAGTGCGGCCAGCGCAGCGGTCGACAGGAAGGAACGGCGATCGAGGCGGGAGGTCATGGCGCAGCCTGCAGAAGTGGAGCTGTGCATTGGTCGCCAGGGCCGGACGGGCATTACGTGAAGTCGATCACATCAGGTCACGTCGGCTACCGGCGCCTGCGTCAGCGCCTGCAGCTCGGCCGGGCTCAGCCTGAACACGCCCTTCGGGTGCCCGGCCGCCGCCCAGATCTCGTCGAAGCGGAGCAGCTCGCGGTCGATCAGCGTGACCGGCGCATTCGCATGGCCGACCGGCGACACCCCGCCGATCGTGAAGCCGGTGCGCGCCTTCACGAAATCGGCATCGGCGCGGCCGAGCGGGCCGGCCAGCGCCGCCACCTTCTTCTCGTCGACGCGGCGGTCGCCCGAGGTCACGACCAGCACCGCGACATCGTCGGCGCGGCGCCGGAAGATCACGCTCTTCGCGATCTGGCCGAGCTGCACGCCCAGCGCATCGGCCGCCTCCTGCGCGGTGCGCGCATTCACCTCGAGCAGGATCGGCGCATGCGGATGGCCCAGCGTGCCCAGCACCGCGCTGACGTGGCGGAAGCCTTCGGGCAGGTCCTGCAGATCCTGAATCAGCGTTGTCTCGCTCATGCCTTCGCCTCCGCCGCAGCCGCCCGCTTCGCCAGCAGCGCCTTGCCCGCGCGCGACACCGGCGCGCGGCCCAGCACCTGCGAGATGTAGTTGCCGGCATCGACCAGCGCGTTCAGGTCGATCCCGGTGTCAATGCCCAGCCCGTCCAGCATGAACAGCACGTCCTCGGTCGCGACGTTGCCGGTCGCGCCCTTGGCATACGGGCAGCCGCCCAGGCCGGCCACGCTGGCATCGAAGGTGTGCACGCCCAACTCGAGGCTCGCGTAGATGTTGGCCAGCGCCTGCCCGTAGGTGTCGTGGAAATGCCCGCTCACCTCCACCAGCGGGTAGTGGCGCAGCGCGCGCTCCAGCGCCGCCTGCACCCGCTTCGGCGTGCCGACGCCGATGGTGTCGGCCACGCCGCAGTGGTCGACGCCGATGCCGCGCATCAGCCGCACGACGCGCTCGACCTCATCGGGGCTGACCTCGCCCTGGTACGGGCAGCCGAGCGCGCACGAGATCGCCCCGCGCACCTTGATGCCGTTCGCATGTGCCGCCTCGACCACCGGGCGGAAGCGTTCGATGCTCTCGTCGATGCTGCAGTTGATGTTGCGCTGGCTGAAGGCCTCGCTGGCGGCCGCGAACACGACGATCTCGTCGGGCCGGGTCACGAGCGCAGCCTCGAAGCCGCGCAGGTTCGGCGTCAGCACCGAGTAGCGCACGCCCGGCTTGCGCTGCAGCCCGGCCATCACCTCGGCGTTGTCGGCCATCTGCGGCACCCATTTGGGGCTCACGAAGCTGGTGACCTCGATCTCGCGCAGCCCGGCCGCCTGCAGCCGGTGCACCAGTTCGATCTTGTGCGCAGCGTCGACCTGCTTCGCTTCGTTCTGCAGTCCATCGCGTGGACTGACATCGACCAGCGTGACGTGGGTTGGAATCATGACTTAAGTCTCGATGGGAAGGTCCGCGAGGGGCACCCCCCCTTTGTCCGGGGATGGCGAGCCGAGCGGGGCCTGTCGAAGATACCTGAACTGACTGGAGCATGTCGTGTCCACACCCGCCGAACTTCGCATCGCCACCCGAATCCATTTCGGCCTGAAGCAATGGCTCGGGGAAGGCATCGACGTCGAGGTGATGCTGCGGCAGCCCGAGGAAGCCCGCGAGATCCTCTTCGTGTGCCAGGCCTCCGGCCAACCCGAACTGGAATCGCTGGCACGGCAGTGGGCCGTTGCCCGGCCCGAGGCGAAGAAGGCGTCCCGCCCGCGCGTCGTGCCGGACAGGCCTGTGCCGACATCCCCCCCGAAAGCGTCCACCAAGCCCGCCGCACCGCGCGCCGCGGCGAAGCAGGACCTGGCCTGGGCCCAGGACACCAGCGGCTTCGGCATCACGCAACCGGCCGAGCTGGAGCCGGCGCAGCCGGAAACCACCGGCGCGAGCTGGCACAAGCCGTCGAGCTGGCTGCGCCTGGGGTCCGGCCGCCACTGAGGCCGCCCTGAGGTCATCAGGCCGGGGCGCGCAAGCGCAGCAGTTCGCCACCCTCGCCCACCTGATCGCCCGCTGAATACAGCAGCTCCTCCACCGTGCCGTCGCGCGGCGCGGTGATCGTGTGCTCCATCTTCATCGCCTCCAGCACCGCGAGCGGCTGGCCCTGCTTGACGCTGTCGCCGGGCTTCGCGAGGAAGGCCACCACCTTGCCGGGCATCGGCGCGGTCAGCCGGCCGCCTTCGGCCGCGCCGTCACCGGCATGCGCCAGCAGGTCGACCTCGCTGGCGAGCGCCGAGCCCTCGGGCGCGAACACCGCGATGCGCTCGCCGACCGCGTAGACGGCCAGCACCCAGCGCCGGCCGCCGACCACCACCGCATGCCGATCCGCCGACAAGGCCTGCGCCTCGAACGCATGCCGTTCGGCACCGATCGCCAGCGTCATCGCGCCACGGTGGTTGCGCTCCAGCATCACCGTGTGGTGGGTGCCCTGCAGCTCGATGTCGAAGCGCCGCTGCGCGCCGCCGTGCAGCCGCCAGCCGTCGCGCCGCGACCACGGGTCGTCGGTCTGCAGCGCCGCCTCGGCCGCGATCGCATGCGCGACGACGCCGGCCGCGACGCACTCCAGCGGCAGCGGCGGCGCTTCGAACAGCGCCACGCGCTCGCGCTCGATCAGCGCGGTGTCGAGGTCGGCCTCTGCGAACGACCGGCTCGCCACGACCCGCCGCAGGAACGCGACATTGGTGTGCAGCCCGACGATGTGCGTCTGCGCGAGCGCTGCATCGAGCCGCGCCAGCGCCTGCGCGCGGTCGGCCCCCCAGACGATCAGCTTGGCGATCATCGAGTCGTAGTGCGGCGAGATCGCGTCGCCCTCGCGCACGCCGGCATCCAACCGCACGTCGGCGCGCTCGAACGCGGCGGCCGGCGGCGTGCGGAACACCTGCAGCGTGCCGGTGGCCGGCAGGAACTGCGCATCGGGGTTCTCGGCACACAGCCGCGCCTCGATCGCGTGGCCGTGGATGCGCAGCTGCTCCTGCGCCAGCGGCAGCGGCTCGCCGGCCGCGACGCGCAGCTGCCACTCCACCAGGTCSAGCCCGGTGATSSCYTCGGTCACCGGGTGCTCSACCTGCAGCCGGGTGTTCATCTCSAKGAAGTAGAAGCGCAGGTCGCCGTCGGCCGAGGGCTCGGCGATGAACTCCACCGTGCCGGCCCCCACGTAGCCCACCGCCTGCGCCGCCGCCACGGCGGCCTGCCCCATCTCGCGCCGCCGCGCCTCGGTCATGCCGGGTGCCGGAGCTTCCTCCAGCACCTTCTGGTGGCGGCGCTGCACCGAGCAGTCGCGCTCGAACAGGTAGACGCAGCGGCCGTGCGCATCGGCGAACACCTGGATCTCGATGTGGCGCGGACGGGTCACGTAGCGCTCGACCAGCACCGCGTCGTCGCCGAAGCTGTTGATGGCCTCGCGCTTGCACGACGCGAGCGCGTCCTGGAACTCGGCCGACGATGGCACCGCCCGCATGCCCTTGCCGCCGCCGCCGGCGCTGGCCTTGATCAGCACCGGGTAGCCGATGCGGTCGGCCTCGCGCTGCAGCAGCTGCGGGTCCTGGTCGGCCCCGTGGTAGCCGGGCACCAGCGGCACGCCGGCCTCGGCCATCAGCCGCTTCGATTCGGCCTTCAGCCCCATCGCCTGGATCGCCGACGGCGGCGGGCCGATGAAGACCAGCCCGGCCTCGGCGCAGGCCTGCGCGAAGTCCTCGTTCTCGCTGAGGAAGCCGTAGCCGGGGTGGATGGCCTGCGCGCCGGTGGCGCGCGCGGCCTCGATGATGCGGTCGCCGCGCAGGTAGCTGTCCTTCGGCGCGGGGCCGCCGATCAGCACCGCCTCGTCGCAGGCCTGCACGTGCTGCGCATGGGCATCGGCGTCGGAGTACACCGCCACGGTGCGGATGCCGAGCCGGCGCGCGGTGGCCGCGACGCGGCAGGCGATCTCGCCACGGTTGGCGATCAGGATCTTGGTGAACATCGTTGTCTCCGGGTTCAGGGCGTCCACACCACGTCGTTGTCGACCGCGTACAGCTTGCAGGGCTCGCCCTTGCGCTGGCAGAAGCCCAGCGCGCGGCCGATGGCCCAGTCGCCGCTGGCGGTGCCGGCCGCGCCTTTCGGGCCGATGGCGTAGGCGCGCGGCAGCTTCGAGGCGAGGAACTTGCGGTAGTGGCCTTCGCGTGTCGCGGCATTCACCGGCACCTTGTCGATCTCGTCGATGGCCGCGAACGATGATGCGGGCGGACGCGCGATCACGCCCGGCGTGTCGAAGCCGAGCTTCGCGAGAAAGGCCTCGGCATACGGCACCCAGTGGTCCATGTCGAAGTTCAGTGCGCCGTGGCCGTTCTGGCTCGCCGCGGCCAGCGTGTGGAACTCGGCCTTGCCGCCGCCGGCGGTCCAGGCCTCGTGCCAGCGGCGCGGCACGTCCGGCCCCCAGTAGAGGTCGTTCTCCCAGTAGAGCCACAGCATCGGTGCCGTCGCACTGCGCGCCTGGTCCTTCCACAGGCTCTCGATCTGCTGCGGGCTGCAGGGATTGCGCGGGCGGCCGTCCGGATCGCCACCGCTGCCACCCGAGAAGTTGATCGCCCCCACCAGGCCGGGCGGGTGCCGCGACACGGTGGCGACCGCCGTCAGGCCGCCCGCCGACTGGCCCATCACCAGCCAGCGCGAGGTGTCGACGTAGGGCAGCGTCTTCGCGAACGCCAGCGTGGCCATCACCTGGTCGGCGACCGCGACGGCCATCGGCCCGGGACGCCGCGATTGGCAGGTGCCGGTGTCCTCCGGGTCGAAATCGCCATACGTGTCGGCATAGCCCACGCGCGTCGGCAGCAGCACCGCGAACCCCTTGCCGACGAGGTAGCGCGACAGCCACTCGTAGCGCTGGCGGCCTTGCGCAGATCGCTTCTCGGCCGTCGCGCGGCCGTGGTTCATGATGACCAGCGGAAACGGCCCGTCGCCTGCCGGGCGGAAGATCATCACCGGGATCTGCCGCGTCTGCTGCTTGCCGTACAGGTCGGTCACGGTGACGCTGATGAACTGCGTCTGCTCGCGCAGGTCCTTCAGCACGGCCGCCTCGTCAGGGGCCTGCGCCTGCGCGCCAGCCCCTGCACCCCACAGGCCGAGCAACAGCACGGCTGCAAGGCGTGCCATGGCCGAAGCCGATGTCCAGTCTGCTTTCAAGATCTCTCCCTGACGGCGGCGCCACGCGACATGGCAGAAAAGCGGCGCACCAGCTGCCGCAGGAATTTCGCCAGCACCCACACCAGCGCCGCCGACACCGCAAGCGCGAGCACCAGGAACCCCGCCAACACCAGCGGATGCG
>NZ_JBFUFP010000207.1:0-6858 GCF_056403375.1 Rhizobacter sp. P2_H2 | reverse complement strand
GACACCAGCTTGCCGGACTACGACGAGCGCGCGTCAGAATTGACTTGGCAGCGCGTGGAGGACTTCCTGCACCTCCGGCCATCTTCGACGATGTAGCGATCCTTCTGCATGCCGGTCGACTCAAGGTCTCTTTGCCAGCGTAAGGCTGTGTCCAGCCAGCACAGGGCGCCCCAGGGGGAGCAGGGCGCCTGCGACGAATTCGGCTGTACATGCTGCTCGACGACCTCTACCATCGCCCGGGACAGGGGACTCCGATGTACCGTCCGCCAGGATTGCCAGAAGTCGTCGCCATTGCGCTTGCCATCGTCGCGGCGCTTCTGTGCGTCATCTGGCGGCGCAAACGTCACCTGTGGTTGCTGCAGGCCGCCATCGGTTCGGCCCTGGCCGGCGCGACCACGCTGGGATGGCCGGGGCCACTGCCGGTGGAGTTCGCGCTGCTGCCGCGCGCGCTCATCGCGTGGGCGGTCGCCGACTACCTCGGCCAGCGCCGCGCGACGAAGGCGGCACTGGTCGGTCCGGCCCTGGTCCTTGCGCTCGCCCCGCCGACGCTCGCCCGCTGGGCGGCGCCATGCCTCGACCTGTCGCTCGGCATGCTCTGCGCGGTGCGGGCGCGCAGCGAGCGCGAGTGCGGCCACGCGCTGTTGGCCGCTGCCGCGCTGTCGAGCGCGGGCTGGCTGGGCTTCGCCATAGGGTCCGGTGCCGACGCCGCGCTGATCCAGGGTACCGCATTCGGACCGGCCACCCTCGCACTGGCGATGGCCCTGCCGGTCGCCCTCCTGCTGAGCGAAGACAAGCACGCCGGCGCGGCGCACGCGCTGCTGCAGCGGATGGCGCACTTCTACGACGCCCTGTCGCGGACCAACCAGGCAATCACCCGCATCAAGGACCGCACCCGGCTGTTCGAGGCGATCTGCGAGATCTGCGTCGACGCGGGCCATGCTCGCGTCGCCTGCGTATACGTGCTCGACGGCGTCTTCGCCCACCGCTGCGCCACGGCCGGGCCGGCGGCCGAGATCCTCGCCGGCGTTCCACAGCCGTGGGACACCAGCGAGGCGCGGGCGCAGGCCTCCTACACGGTCCAGGCGCTGCGGGAGGGGCGGCCGATCGCGAGCAACGACTACCAGAACGACCCGCGGGCGGCGCCGTGGCGCGACCAGGCCGTGGCGCACGGCGTGCACGCGTTCGCATGGCTGCCTTTTCATCGGCGCGGCGGTGTCGACGGCGTCCTGATGCTGGCTGCAGGCCACACCGGCTTCTTCGACGAGCCGTTGATGCAGCTGCTCGACAAGCTGGTCGGCGACATCTCCCTCGCGCTCGATGCGATCGATCGCGAGCACGAACGCGAGCGCGCGCAGCGCGAGGTGCAGGCCGGCCTCGAGCGCTTCCAGCTGCTGTTCAACGCCGCGCCGGTGTCGTCGACGATCCTCTCCATCGCGCAGCGGCGCGTGCTCGCGGCCAACGACACTTGCTGTGCCGCCATCGGCATGACGCGCGAGCAGATGCTGGGGCGCCAGACCGTCGAACTCGCGGCACGGCTGAGCGACGAGGATCGCGAGGCCTTCTACGCCGAGCTCCAGCGCCACGGCCGGGTGCGCAACCGCATGATGCGCGTGCACCGCGGCGATGCCCGGCCGACCCAGGAACTGTTCAACGCCGAGCCGATCGACTACATGGGCGAGGCGTGCCTGCTGGTGATGAGCCTGGACATCACCGACTTGCACGAGGCCCAGCAGGTTCGCGAGGCGCTCGCCCGCGCCGAGTCCGCGAGCCGCGCCAAGACCGAATTTCTTTCGCGCATGAGCCACGAACTGCGCACGCCGCTCAACGCCGTGCTGGGCTTCGCCGAACTGCTGCGCCAGGGGGTGCAGGAGCGCCTCACGCCGCCTGAACTGGCGCAGCTCGACCTGCTGCAGCAGGCGGGGTGGCACCTGCTGACGCTCATCAACGACGTGCTCGACGTGTCCCGCATCGAGGCCGGCCATCTCGCGGTCCAGGCCGAGCCGCTCGCGCTGCTGCCGTTGCTCGACGAAGCGATGCAGATGACGCGCCGCGCCGCCGACGAGCGGGCGGTCTCGCTGGTGCCGGCCTACGACGCCTGCGCGCCGGTCGGGGTGCGCGCCGATCCGACGCGGCTGCGCCAGGTCGTGCTGAACCTGCTCTCCAACGCGGTCAAGTACAACCGGCCCGGCGGCGTCGTGACGGTCTCGCTGCGCGTGGAACTCGAGTGGGTTCACCTGCAGATCGAGGACACCGGCCTCGGGATGACGAACGAGCAGCTGTCCCACCTGTTCGAGCCGTTCAACCGGCTCGGGCGCGAGCGTGGGGCCATCGAAGGAACCGGCATCGGCCTGGCGCTGACCCGCCAGCTCTTGCGGCTGATGCAGGGCAACATCGGCGTCGACAGCAAGCTCGGCATCGGCACGCGCGTGAGCGTGTCGCTACCGCGCGTCGAGTCCGTGCCGTGCGTGCCGGAACGACCGCTGCCGCAGACCGCGCCGGCGGCGCCGCGGGGCACGGTGCTTTACGTCGAGGACAACGACGTCAATGCACTCCTCGTCGAGCAGATCCTGGCGCGCTGGGCCGGCCTGCGTTTCGTCCGCGCGCACGATGGCAGGAGCGGCTTCGAGCTGGCCCTCAGCCTGCAACCCGACCTGCTGCTGCTGGACATGCAGCTGCCGGACATCGACGGGCTGGAAGTCCTGCGCCGCGTGAAGGCGGACGCGGCGACCTGCCACCTGTGCGTGGTGGCCCTGTCTGCCAGCGCGATGCCGGAAGAAGTCGCGCGCGCCACCCAACTCGGCGCCGACGAGTACTGGACCAAAMCGCTCGCGGTGGACCGCTTCCTGGCCGACGTCGCCCGCCTGATGGACGAGGCGGCTGCCAAGGGTCCGCGGACGATGTCCGTCTAGGCTGGCGGCGCCCGCAGGGCCCCGGCCGCCTTGGTGATGCTGCCTGCCTTACCACGCGTCATGGCTCAGCGCGACGTTGTGTTTCCAGCCAGGCGTCGAGCACCGTATGAAAAGAATCGCTATTCGCCAGCGATCCGGTCCAACGGTTTGCCGGCGGGTTGTCACCTCCTTCGGCGACATCACGCGCTCCTTGCCCGGCGGCGGCGAAGGGCTCTTGACGCGAGTCAGCACGTTGCCCTTGAGCCATCCCCACTCGTCGAGTGCGATGCGGCACATGGCCCGGATCACGTTGAAGTCGCGCGCGATCGAACCTGGCGCGAGAGGCTTGCGATCGACACTTCCTGCCGCGGGCGAGTCGCGCCAGGTCGACCAGTCGTCCGGCGTGATCTCCGTGAGCGGCTTGTCGATGAACGGGATCGTCGCCTTGAACCTCGCGATCCGAATGCTGTCGGCTCGCCATCCGCGCTTGTTCGATCCAGCCTTCGGCACCCGCACCGCCAAGTTTGGCGCGGATGATCGGGGAGTTCAGCGTATTTTCGCGAATGCGAAAAAGGGGTGGTGGTGCCTCGGGTCGGAATCGAACCGACACTCCTTGCGGAACGGGATTTTGAGTCCCGCGCGTCTACCAATTTCGCCACCGAGGCCGGTGCAGGGGGTGAGAGTGTGCCACAGCCTTTCTGGGATATCCCCAAACCGGGTACCCTTGGCGCCCCTTCCCTTGCTGCGGACCTTGCATGCCTTCGTTGCCTCCCGTCACCCAGGCCCTGCTGCTGATCAACGTGGGCATGTTCTGCCTGCAGTACGTGCTCGGCTTCGTCGTCGACCGCTTCCTGGCCCTGTGGCCGATCGGCGCGGGCTTCCTGCCCTGGCAGATCGTGACCTACGGCTTCCTGCACGGCAGCTTCAACCACCTGCTGTTCAACATGCTCGGCCTGTGGATGTTCGGCGCCGAGCTCGAACGCCTGTGGGGCGCCAAGCGCTTCCTGCAGTTCTTCATGGCCAGCGTCGTCGCGGCAGCCGGCTTCCAGCTCATCGTCTGCGCGCTGATGGGCGCGAACTTTCCGACCGTCGGCGCGTCGGGCGGCCTGTTCGGGCTGCTGCTCGGCTTCGCGATGATGTTCCCGAACCGCACCATCGTGCCGCTGATCCCGCCGATCCCGATGAAGGCCAAGACCTTCGTCGCAATCTACGGCGGCCTCGAACTGCTGTTCGGCGTCACCGGCACGATGGCCGGCATCGCCCACTTCGCCCACCTCGGCGGCATCTTCGGCGGCTGGCTGATGATCCGCTACTGGCGCGGCCAGCCACCGTTCGGCCGGCGCTGATTTCACGCCGCGGAAAGCCCCCGCCTCGCCCAGGGACGGGCCGAAGCGCTCATGCTCACCGCACGAGTTTCTCGTTCGGAGGGCCCATGAACGATCGGCTTCAGGCAACGCGCCGCATCGCGCGCAGGTGGGCAGCCGGCTGGCTGCTCGGGGCATGGGCCGCGTGCAGCGCCGCGCTCGCGGCAGCACCAGCCGATGACGATGCCACGCTGAAGGAGCAAGGCGAGTTGCTCGCCCGCGCCGCGGCCGCGGTGGTCGGCGTGCAGGTCCAGGCGCTCGGCCACGCCACCTCGGCCGAGACCCTCGGCAAGCTGCGCCTCGGCTCCGGCGTCGTCATCGGCACCGACGGCCTCGTGCTCACCATCGGCTACCTGATCCTCGAGGCCGACCAGGTCGACCTGCAGCTCGACTCCGCGCGCATCGTGCCGGCCCGCGTCGTCGCCTACGACCAGGCGTCCGGCTTCGGCTTGCTGCAGCCGCTCGCGCCGCTGCGCCTGCCGCCCGCACCGCTCGGCGACACCAGCCAGCTCGCGTCCGACGAGCCGGTGATGATCGTCAGCGGCAGCTCGCCCGCCGGCCAGGGCGAGCTGAGCCTCGCGCGCGTCGTGTCGCGGCGTGCTTTCTCCGGCTACTGGGAGTACCACATCGACGGCGCGCTGTTCACCTCGCCGCCACGCACCGACCACAGCGGCGCCGCGCTCTTCAACGCCAACGGCGAGCTGCTGGGCATCGGCTCGCTGATCGTCGCCGACGCCGCCGGCGCCGACGCGCCGCGGCTGCCCGGCAACATGTTCGTGCCGGTCGACCTGCTGAAGCCGATCCTGAAGGAGATGCGCGAGAGCGGCAGCACCGCGATGAGCCACCGGCCGTGGCTCGGCGTGAACTGCGTCGAATCCGGCGGGCAGGTGCGTGTCGTCAAGGTGAACCGCGGCAGCCCGGCCGAGGCCGCCGGGCTGCAGGCCGGCGACCTGATCCTGCGCATCGACGGCGTCGCGGTCGGCGGGCTGGAGCGCTTCTACAAGACGCTGTGGCGCGGCAGCACGCCCGAGCGCGAGGTCACGCTCGAGGTGCAGCGCGGCGACGAGACGCAGACGCTGAAGGCGCGCGCCACCGATCGCATGAAGACGTTGACCCAGTCGCTCGGGGTCTGACCTCGATCAAGTCAAGCGAGCAAGCCGTCGCGCACCGTCGGGTAGCGCAGCTTCAACCGCAGCTCTTCACGCAGCCGCCGGTTGTCGAGCCGGCGCGACTCCGAGAGAAACGACATCTGCATCGCCGGCAGTTGCTTCCGCGCCTCGTCGCGCGTGATGCGCGGCGGGCGCGGCAGGCCGCACAGGTCGGCGGCCAGGTCGAAGTAGTCGCCCATCTTCAGCTCGGTGTCGTCGCTCGCATGCACCACGCGCTGCGGCAGGCCGCGGTGCAGCGCGGCGATGCAGGCGCGCGCCAGGTCGTCGGCATGGATGTGGTTGGTGTACACGTCGTCTTCGGCGCGCAGCACCGGCGTGCCGCGTGCCAGCCGCTCGCGTGGGTGCCCGCCCGGCCGGTCGGCGGCGTAGATGCCGGGGATGCGCAGGATCGTCACCGCCACCCCGAAGCGCCTGCCGTGCCAGCGCAGCCGCGCTTCGGCATCCACGCGCCGCCGCGCGCGGTCGCTGGCCGGCAGCGGCGCGCGGGTCTCGTCGAAGCGCGCACCGCCGGCATCGCCATACACGCCGCTGGTGCTGCCGTAGACGATGCGACGCACGCGCGTCGAGCGGGCCAGCGCGTGCAGCAGCGCCGCGGTGCGCGGATCGCTCGGCCCCTCACCCGGCGGCGGCGCCAGGTGCAGCACCGCGTCGGCCAGGCCGGCGAGGCGGCCGAGCGTCGCGGGATCGTCCAGGTTGCCCAGCAGCGGCAGCGCCCCGAGCGCGCGCAGCGCCGGCGCGCGCGCAGGCGACGACGTGAGGGCCAGCACGCGCCAGCGCCCTTGCAGCAGGCGGGCAACGCGCTGCCCGACGTCGCCACAGCCGACGATCAACACGGTGGGGCGCTTGAAGCGGGTCGGCAGGTCCGGGCGGAAGGGCATTGGATCGCGGGCAGAATCGGGGGCTGGTTTCTAGGGCCTGTCAACAGGTTACCCCATGACTTTCACCGCGACCGTGCAGCCCAGCGGCACGAGTTTCCAGGTCGATCGCGACGAGCCGATCCTCGCGGCAGCGATCCGCCAGGGCATCGGCCTGCCCTACGGCTGCAAGGACGGCGCCTGCGGCTCCTGCAAGTGCAAGCTGCTCGAAGGCCGCGTGATCCACGGCGCCCACCAGGCCAAGGCGCTGAGCGACGCCGAGGAAGAGGCCGGCTTCGTGCTGACCTGCTGCGCCGCACCGCAGACCGACGTGGTGCTCGAGGCCCGCACCGTCGCCGGCGCCGGCGAGTTCCCGGTGCGCAAGATGCCGTGCCGCGTCAACCGCATCGAGCGGCCGGCCGGCGACGTGGCGGTGCTGCACCTGCAGCTGCCGGCCAATGACCGCCTGCGCTACCACGCCGGCCAGTACGTCGAGTTCGTGCTGCGCGATGGCAGCCGCCGCAGCTACAGCATGGCCAACGCGCCGCACACGCAGGAGCAGCAGCCCGGCATCGAACTGCAC
>NZ_JBFUFP010000206.1:0-6944 GCF_056403375.1 Rhizobacter sp. P2_H2 | reverse complement strand
GTGCTGCACCTGGCGGCCATCGCCGCGGCCTGGGCCGGCGGCGTGCTGCAGGCACCCGCGGTCGCGGCGCTCGCGCTGCTGGCGGCCTTCGCCTTCGGCAGCCGGTGGGCGCAAGCGCGCTGGCTGCGTGCCGTGCTGATGGTGCTGGCCGCGGCGCTTGCGATCGCGCTGTTCGTTCACGTGGTGCCGGGCTTTCGCAACCCGAAGTTGTACGACGGCATCCGCTTCACCGCGGACGCGCTGCCCTTCACCCAGTACCTGAACTTCGACAAGGGCTCGGCCGGCCTGCTGTTGCTGGCGGCCTTCGCACCCCGGCTCACCACGCTGCGCGAATGGCGCGACACACTGGCCACCGCGGGCCTCGCGTTCGTCGCGACGGCGGTGGTGGTGTTCGCGCTGGCGGTGTCGGTGCATCAGGTCGCCTTCGCGCCGAAGCTGCCGGTGCTCGCGATCCAGTTCCTGTTCGCCAACCTGCTGCTGACCTGCATCGCCGAGGAGGCGCTGTTCCGCGGGCTGCTGCAGGAGCAGCTGCATCGCCGGCTGCCGGTGGGCGTGGCCGTTGCGCTGTCGACGCTGCTGTTCGGGCTCGCCCACCTCGCCGGCGGCCCGGTCGACGCGCTGCTCGCGGGCCTGGCGGGCCTCGGCTATGCGGCGGCGTACGCGCGCACGCGCCGCATCGAGGCGGCGGTGCTGGTGCACTTCGCGCTCAACGCGACGCACTTCCTGCTCTTCACCTACCCGGCCCTCGCAGGCCGCTGAAGGCTTGAATCAGAGCTTCGGGCCGCGCGGCAGCCCGGCCGCGTCGTAGACCCGGCGGTGCGAGAACCAAGACCAGCCCCAGGCCACGAGCGGCAGCAGGATGGCGGCGAGGGTCCAGGGCCAGTGCTCGACCAGCGTGTCGGTCGTCGTCGCGATCAGGCCCGGGCCTTCCGGGAGCGGCGGTGGATCGCGCATCRGCGGTTCGTCGCGCGTGTCGGGCGTCACCGGCGTCGTCACCGGGCGCGCCATCGCGACCGGGCTGGCGGCAGGCTCCGGCGGCTTCGCAGCCACCGGCTTCACGGGATCCGGCAGCTTCGCGGCCACCGGTTTTGCCGGCTCGGGCCGGGACGCCGCCGCGGCCGGCGCCGACGCACGCGCCGCCACCCGCGGCGCCACGGCCACGGCACTCGCCGCGCTCGCCGGGCTTGTCGCGTTCGTCACACCGGGTGCGCTGGCCGCAGTCGCCCCCTGCGGGGTCAGCCCGCGCCGGTAGTGCAGGATCTTGAACGCGCCGCCGTCGCAGGTGCCGACCACCTTGGCGCCCGGCGGCACCGGCGTCGCGGCCGGTATCGTCTCCAGCGCGCCGCGCACCTCGGGGGGGATGCGCGTGGAGACCGCCTCCTTGAACTGATCGCAGGCCGGCGACTGGGCCGACGCCGCCGCCGACCACCCGAGGGCGGCACCGCACAGCCAGGGCGCGAAGCGGCGATTGAAAGATGAAAACGTCAATGCGTGTGCCTCATGAGTGGTTCAACTGCTCTTCCCAGTGAGCGCAATGGCGACGGAGGTTACGCCATGTCCGCCACGCCGTGTAACAGGCCGGGCAGGCATCATGTGAAGATGTCACGCATCGCGATCGTCAGCGCCATGGCGCAGGAGCTGCACGGCTTGCAGCAGGAGTTGTCCGGCGCGCGCTGCGTACAGCGTGCCGGGCGCGAGTTCTGGAGCGGCCGGCTCGGCGCGCACGACGYGGTGCTGGTGCTGTCGCGCATCGGCAAGGTGGCGGCCGCCACGACGGTGACGCTGCTGCTGGCCGAGTTCGGCGTCGAGCGCGTGCTGTTCACCGGCGTGGCCGGCGGCCTCGGCCCGGCGCAGGTCGGCGACATCGTGGTGGCCGACACGCTGCTGCAGCACGACATGGATGCGTCACCGCTGTTCCCGCGCCACGAGGTGCCGCTGTACGGGCTGTCGCGCTTCGCGGCAGATGCGGCGCTGTCGGCCGAGGTGCAGGCGGCCGCCGCATCGGCGCTGGCCCATCTGCAGCGCGCCCACCTGGATGATTTCGGCGTGCGCGATCCGCAGCTGCGGCGCGGCCTGATCCTCAGCGGCGACCGTTTCGTCAGCAGCGCGGGCGAGAGCCGGCTGTTGCAGGCGAGCTTGCCGGACGCGCTGGCGGTCGAGATGGAGGGCGCCGCGGTCGCGCAGGTGTGCCACGACTTCGGCGTGCCGTTCGCGGTGCTGCGCACGATCTCCGACCGAGCCGACGATGCGGCGCACGTCGACTTCAACCGCTTCATCGCGGAGGTCGCGAGCCGGTACACGCAGGCGATCGTGACGGCGCTGCTCGCACGGCCGGGCTGAGCCACCTGCCGCGGCGCGGTCATCTAGACGTCACGACGACGTCATGTCGCGTTCCTACAGTCGCTCCGGTTGTCCACCCCCGGAGTTCCCATGCACGCTCGCCGCATCGCTTCACCGCTGGCCGCGCTGGCCCTGCTCGCCGCAGGCCTCGCCCATGCCGACACCACGCTGACCGTCTACACCGCGCTCGAGGCCGACCAGATCAAGGCCTACCAGGCGCAGTTCGAGGCCGACAACCCCGGCGTGAAGATCAAGTGGGTGCGCGACTCCACCGGCATCATCACCGCCCGGCTGCTGGCCGAGAAGGCCGCGCCGCAGGCCGACGTGGTGATGGGCGTGGCCGCCAGCTCGCTGCTGGTGCTCGAGAAGGAAGGCATGCTGCAGCCCTACGCGCCGAAGGGCGTCGAGAAGCTCAGCAAGGTCTACGTCGACGATGCCAGGGTGCCGAGCTGGGTCGGCATGGACGTGTGGGGCGCGGCGATCTGCTTCAACACCGTCGAGGCCGCCAGGATCGGCCTGAAGAAGCCCGAGACCTGGAAGGACCTGCTGAAGCCCGAGTACCGCGGCAAGGTCGTGATGCCGAACCCGGCCTCCAGCGGCACCGGCTACTTCGACGTGACGGCCTGGCTCAAGATGTACGGCGAGAAGGACGGCTGGGCCTACATGGACCGGTTGCACGACAACATCGCGCAGTACACCCACTCCGGCTCCAAGCCCTGCAAGCAGGCGGCCGCCGGCGAGTTCCCGATCGGCATCGCGTTCGAGTACCGCGCCGCCAAGCTGAAGGAAGAAGGCGCGCCGATCGACCTGGTGTTCCCGCAGGACGGCCTGGGCTGGGACGTCGAGGCCACCGCGGTGATGCAGGGCACGAAGAACCTCGAGGCCGCACGCAAGCTGGCCGACTGGTCGGCCTCGAAGGGCGCCAACGAGCTGTACGAGAAGAATTTCGCGATCGTCGCCTACCCCGGCGTCGCGAAGCCGAACCCGCTGATCCCCGCCAACTACGAGCAACTGCTGATCAAGCAGGATCTGAAATGGTCGGCCGCCAACCGCGAACGCATCCTCGCCGAATGGACGCGCCGCTACGACGGCAAATCCGAACCGAAGAAGTGACAAGCGCGTGCTGACCGCCGCCGCGATCGAGGCGCTGTTCGCCCGCGAAGGCTCGTCGCTCTATGGCGGCGAAGCCATCAGCCAGGCCGAGCACGCGCTGCAGTGCGCCTGGGCGGCCGAGCAGCAGGGCGGCGACGATGCGCTCGTCGTCGCCTGCCTGCTGCACGACCTCGGCCACCTGCTGAGCGCCCAGCGCGACGACGCGCTCGCGCGCGGCATCGACGACCTGCACCAGCACCGCGTGCTGCCCTTCCTGCGGCCCTGGCTGCCGGCCGACGTGGTCGAGCCGATCGGGCTGCACGTGGAGGCCAAGCGCTACCTGTGCGCGGTCGAGCCGGGCTATGCGGACGCGCTGTCCGAGGCGTCGCGCCACAGCCTCGCGCTGCAGGGCGGCGCGATGAGCCCGCGCGCGGTCGCCGCGTTCGAGAGCCACCACCAGGCCGAACGCGCGATCCGGCTGCGCCGCCATGACGACGCCGCCAAGGTGGTGGGGCTCGAGACGCCGCCGATCGCGCATTTCCTGCCGCGCGTCACGGCGCTGCTGGGGCAGCGCGCATGAAGCCGCAGGCCTTCCACGCCGGCGCGCTGCTCGCCGCGGCCGGCCCCGCGGCAGCCCTCGACACCGGTGCCGGCTGGCTGCGCCTCGACGGCGTCGCCAAGCGCTTCGGCCGCTTCACCGCGCTCGGCGGGATCGACCTCGCGGTGCGCCGCGGCGAGTTCGTCTGCCTGCTCGGGCCTTCGGGCTGCGGCAAGACGACGCTGCTGCGCATCCTCGCCGGGCTGGAACCGCAGGACGCCGGCACGCTGTGGCTCGACGGGCGCGACATCGGCCGGCTGCCGCCCGCCGCGCGCCACTACGGCATCGTGTTCCAGTCGTACGCGCTGTTCCCGAACCTCGATGTCGCGGCCAACATCGGCTACGGCCTGCGCACCGATCGCGCCGCCCGCGCGCGCCGCGTGCAGGAGTTGCTCGACCTGGTCGGGCTGGCCGGCGTCGCCGCCCGCTACCCGGCCCAGCTGTCCGGCGGCCAGCAGCAGCGGGTCGCGCTGGCCCGCGCGCTCGCCACCTCGCCCAGCCTGCTGCTGCTCGACGAACCCTTGTCGGCGCTCGACGCCCAGGTGCGCGAGCACCTGCGCCGCGAGCTGCGCAGCCTGCAGCGCAAGCTCGGCGTCACCACCGTGATGGTCACGCACGACCAGGAAGAAGCGCTCGCGCTCGCCGACACCATCGCGGTGATGAACCAGGGCCGCATCGAGCAGGTCGGCACGCCGGAGCAGGTGTACCGGCAACCGGCCAGCCGCTTCGTCGCCGATTTCGTCGGCCGCGCCAACTGGCTGCCGGTGCAGCGCGACGCGCAGGGCGCGTTCCAGCTCGGCGGCGTGCGCATCGCCTGCGCCGACACGATCGCGCCGGGCTTGTCGGCCGCGACGCTGTTCTGCCGGCCGGAAGACGTGCGCGTGCAGCCGCACTGGACGCCCGGCGCGAACACGCTGATGGCCAGCGTCGACCGCGTCGACTTCATGGGCGGCGTGCGCCGCGCCAGCCTGTCGCTGTGCGCCGCGCGCGAGATCGAGATCCTCGCCGACGTCGGCCCGAACGACGCCGGCTTCGATGCGCTGGTGCCCGGCCAGCGCGTGCCGGTGACGCTGCAGGCCGAGCGGCTGCGGCTGTTCGAGAACGCAACGCCGTGAGCACCCTGGCCTGGAGCGGCCCGCGCCTGCAGCGCAGCGCCGACGAGCATGTGGCGGCCCTGCTGGTGTGGCTGCTGGCCGGCGTGTTCCTGCTGTTCCTGGCCGCGCCGCTGGCGGCCATCCTCGTCAAGGCGGTGCAGGCGCGCGACGGCAGCTTCACCGGCCTCGCGCAGCTGAACGCCCTGCTCGGCGAGGCACGGCTGCGCAGCGCGTTGTCGAACAGCGTGCTGATCGCGCTCGCCACCACCGCGATCGTGCTGCCGCTGGCGCTGGCCTTCGCGTTCGCGCTGACGCGCTCGCGGCTGTGGGGGCGGCCGGTGTGGCGGCTGATCGCGCTGTCGCCGCTGCTCGCGCCGTCGCTGATGCCGGCGATCTCGCTGGTCTACCTGTTCGGCAACCAGGGGCTGCTGAAGTCGTGGCTGGGCGGCGCGTCGATCTACGGCCCGATCGGCATCGTGATGGGCGAGGTGTTCTACACCTTCCCGCATGCGCTACTGGTGCTGGCGACCGCGCTCGCGGTGGCCGACGCACGGCTGTACGAGGCGGCCGAATCGCTGGGCGCCGGCAAGCTGCGGCGCTTCCTGACGATCACGCTGCCGAACGCGCGCTACGGCCTCGCGTCGGCCGGCATGGTGGTGTTCACGCTGGTGGTCACCGATTTCGGCGTGCCGAAGGTGATCGGCGGCCAGACGCAGGTGCTGGCGCTGGAGGCCTACAAGCAGGTGATCGGGCAGCAGGATTTCGGCAAGGGCGCGGTGATCGGGTTGATCCTGCTGCTGCCGGCGCTGCTGAGCTTCGCCGTCGAGCGGCGGCTCGCGCGCCGTGGCGGCGCGGCGATGGGCGGGCGCTCGGTCGCGTACCGGCCGGCGCGCAACCGCGCGCGCGACGGCGTGCTCGGCGCCGTGTGCGCTGCCGTGTCGCTGTTCCTGCTGGCACTGCTGGGCACCGCGATCGCCGCCTCGCTGATCCAGCTGTGGCCGTACAAGCTCGTGCCGACGCTCGCGCACTACGACTTCGACCACGTCGACGGCGGCGGCTGGGGCGCCTTCGGCAACAGCGTGACGGTGGCGGCGCTGACCGCGGGGGCCGGCACGCTGCTCGTCTTCATCACCGCCTACCTGACGCTGAAGACCCCGGCGCCGCGCGCGCCGGCCGCGCTGATCCGCGCGCTGGTGCTGCTGCCGATGGCGGTGCCGGGCCTGGTGCTCGGCCTCGGCTACATCTTCTTCTTCAACGCGCCGGGCAACCCGCTACGCGCGCTGTACGGCAGCCTCGCGATCCTGGTCGCTGCCGGCGTCGCCCACTTCTACACGACGGCGCACCTGACGATGGTGACCGCGCTGCGCCAGGTCGACGGCGAGATCGAGGCCGTCTCGCGCAGCCTGAAGCGGCCGTGGTGGACGGCCTGCCTGCGCGTGACGCTGCCGATCAGCCTGCCCGCGCTGCTCGACGTGGCGCGCTACCTGTTCGTCTCCAGCATGACGACGGTCAGCGCGGTGGTGTTCCTCTACACGCCCGACACCACGCTCGCGTCGATCGCGGTGCTCGGCATGGACGATGCCGGCGACACCGCGGCCGCCGCCGCGATGGCCACGCTGATCGTCGCGAGCTCGCTCGCCGCCACGCTGCTCATCAACGCGCTCGCGGCCTGGCTCGGGCGGCGCTCGCAGGCCTGGCGCCAGCCCTGATTCCTTCGCTTTCCCACCCGGATGTTCCGATGCGCGAACCCTTGTTGTTGACCCCCGGCCCGCTGACGACCAGCCTGGCCACGAAGATGGCGATGCTGACCGACTGGGGCT
>NZ_JBFUFP010000205.1:0-6954 GCF_056403375.1 Rhizobacter sp. P2_H2 | reverse complement strand
GGCGTCGGCCAGCAGGGTCTGAAGGCGTTCCAGATCGTTGGTGGCCGACATCAGGTGGTCCTGCAGGTCGGCGGCGGCCAGCAATGCCATGCCCGCTGGCGCGGGTGGCATGCCGGCATCGTTGGCGTCGTTCATCTGCATCCGAATCTCCGCTCGAAGGTGAGGGATGGGGCGCTGCGCAGGGGAGCTCCTGCGCAGGGCGTKCTATCTGTCTGCCATTTTCGGCAGGGGGGSGGAAAGCATTAGCTCAATCACCGGTGAAAAGCGCAGCCATTTCGAATGGCTCCGTGGAGCGTGCGAAGTTGGCACCTCCGAACCGGTTGCTTGGCATACTCGGGCCATGTCACCGCCTCTTGCCGAGCAGCGCCTGCGCCTCCTGCACCTGGAGGATTCCGAGCTCGACCATCACCTGACGCTGGCCCACCTGCGCCGCGGCGGGCTCGATGTCGACGCGGTGCGGGTCGATTCCGAGGTCGAGTTCCTGCGCGAGCTGGAGCCGTCGCAGGAGTGGGACATCATCGTGTCCGACTACAACCTGCCGGGTTTTTCGGGCCTGGTGGCGCTGGACCTGCTGAAGGCGAGCGGGCGCAGCATCCCGTTCATCCTGGTGTCCGGCGAGATCGGCGAGGACACCGCGGTCGAGGCGATGCGCAATGGCGCGAGCGACTACCTGCTGAAGAACAACCTGGCGCGGCTGGTGCCGGCGCTGCTGCATGCGGTGGAGGCGCACGAGCTGCTGCTGGCGCGCCAGCGTGCCGACCGCGAGCTGGGCGAGCAGAAGCAGCGGGTGCACGAGCTGGCGCAGCATCTGCAGACCAGCGTCGAATCGGAGCGGGCGGCGATTGCGCGCGAGATCCATGACGACGTGGGCGGTTCGTTGACGGCGCTGAAGTTCGACCTGGCGTGGATTGCGCGGCATTCCGATTCGCCGGAGGTGCTGGCGCGGGTCAATTCGGCGCTCGAGACGGTGAGCCATGCGATCGAGGCGAGCCAGCGGGTGATGCACAACCTGCGGCCGGCGATTTTGGAGCAGGGGTTGGTGGCGGCGCTGCAGTGGATGGCGAGCCGTTTCGAGAAGCGCACCGGCGTGACCTGCGAGTTCCGCAGCCGCTACGACCATCTCACGTTGCCGGCGGGTGTGCCGCTGGTGGCGTATCGCACGGCGCAGGAGGCGTTGACCAACGTGACCAAGCATGCGCAGGCGAGCCATGTGCAGATCGACCTGACATTGGCGGGCGGGGTGTTGTCGCTCGAGATCAGCGACAACGGCCGCGGCCTGAACCATGACGATCTGGCGAAGGTGCGTTCGTTCGGCATCCGTGGGTTGCACGAGCGGGCCGGCACGGTGGGGGGCTGGGTGGACCTGAGCAGCGGGCCGGCCGGGACGACGTTGATCCTGTCGGTGCCGCTGGAGATGATGTCGGAGGAGTTGGACTTCGAGCTCGCCGAGGAACCGTCGGCGCCTTATGACCCGACGGTGTGGGGGAATATCTGATGATCAAAGTGATTCTGTGCGACGACCATGCGTTGATCCGGCGCGGCATCCGCGACACCTTGTCGGACGCTCCAGACATCGAGGTGATCGGCGAGGCGGGTGACTACACCGAGCTGCGGTCGTTGTTGCGGACGACGGGCGGTTGTGACGTGCTGGTGCTGGACATCAACCTGCCGGGCCGCAGCGGGCTGGACGTGCTGCACGTGCTGAAGGACGAAGGCGCGACGATGCGGGTGCTGGTGGTGTCGATGTACCCCGAGGACCAGTATGCGATCCGGGCGCTGAGGGCTGGGGCGTTCGGCTACGTGAACAAGGGCGGCGACCCCGCGACGATCGTGGCCGCGGTGCGCACCGTAGGGCAGGGCCGCAAATACGTGACCCCGGAGATCGCGCAGATGCTGGTGGAAAGCCTGACGACGCCGACCACCGAAGCGGCGCACGAGAAGCTATCCGATCGCGAGCTGCAAACGTTGGTGATGATCGCGTCGGGCAAGCGCTTGTCCGACATCGCGGAGGAGCTGATGCTTAGCCCGAAGACAGTGAGCGTGTACCGGGCCCGCGTGCTCGAGAAGCTGGGCCTTTCGAACAACTCCGAGATGACGGTCTACGCGATCCGCAACGGCCTGGTCGGCAGCGAGTAGCGGACGGCCAACAATCCCAATGAATGTGGGGCACCAGCCGAAGCGTCAGTGTTGTCCGCAGCGAGACTGAACGAACCGTATGGTTTTCAGGCGCCTTCTTTGGTTACTTTCTTTGGCAAGACAAAGAAAGTGACTCGCCCGCCGGGGCGAGACCCGGCGCAGCCCCACTCAGTGAGAAGAATCAGAACCCCAGACTGGCCAGGAGGTCGTCAACCTCCCCCTGATTGGTCACCACATCGGTCCGCCCTTCAGGATTCACCACCGGCCCGTTGAGGATCGACGACTCCACCTTCTGCACCTGCTCCGGCGGAGCCGCCTGCACCAGCAGCTTGACCAGGCTGTCTTCCAGGTCGGATGCCAGCGCGACGACCTTGGCCACGACCTGGCCGGTCAGGTCATGGAAATCCTGCGCCATCATGATGTCGGTCAGGTGCAGGTCGATGCGTGCGGTCGCCGCCTCGACGTCACTGACGAAATTCATCACCGAACCCGAGGCCACCGCCTTCACCGGGTCGGCCACGATGGCCGCCGCGATGCGGCGCGTGTCGGCGGCAATGTTCGCGTGCTCGAGCTTGGCCTGGTCGACCGAATTCAGCACCTTGTTGGCGGCAGCACCGGTCTTCTCGGCGATGTAGTTCAGGCGGCTGCGCGCGTCGGGCAGGTTGTCGGCCGCGGTCTGCAGCTTGGGGATCACGCCGAGCTGCATCAGCGTGTCGTGCAACTGGCGCGTGATCACGCCGAGCTGCTGGAAGACCTCGGGCGAGGCCGCAGCCGTCGGCGGGGCCAGGGTGGCCATCGTATCCATCTTCATGATGTGTTCCCTTGTACGTCGGGGGGCTGGTGCGGCATCAGGCCGCGGTGGCCAGCTTCTGCATGATCTTCTGGACTTTTTCTTCCAGCGTGGCCTTCGTGAAGGGCTTGACGATGTAGCCGGCCGCGCCGTCCTGCGCCGCCCGCACGATGTCTTCCTTGCGCGCCTCGGCGGTCACCATCAGCACCGGCAGGTGCTTCAGGCTCGCATCGGCCTTCACCGCCGACAACAGCTCGAAGCCGTTCATGTTCGGCATGTTGATGTCGCTCACGACGAAGTCGAACTTCGCGTTCTTCAGCATGTTCAACGCCACCGCGCCATCCTCGGCCTCTTCGGCATTGTTGTAGCCGATCTCCTTCAGCAACCCGCGCACGATGCGGCGCATGGTCGAGAAGTCGTCGACGATCAGGAATTTCAAATCGGTGCTCATGAGAGTCCTCGCTGGGTCGCTTGGGGCGGTGGTACGGTGTGGAGCCTGGAATCGGCTGCTTTGCGGCTGTTATCGGGCAGTCGCGGCGGAAGTTGAGGGCGGCGTGAGCGCCCCCTCGGCAGCCGGCGCCTCGGGTTCCGGTGCCAACGGCGTGTTCTGGAAGAAGCGGTCCTCCGCCTCACGGTTCATCACGATGATGCTGATGCGCCGGTTCGACGGGCTCAGCGGGTCGTTGCGGTCGAACAGCGCGCTCGACGCGAGCCCCTGCACCCGCAGCATCCGGTCCTCGGGCAGCCCGCCCAGCAGCAATTCGCGGCGCGATGCATTGGCGCGGTCCGACGACAGCTCCCAGTTGCTGTAGCCGCGCTCACCGCCGCCGAAGGCCGCGGCGTCGGTGTGGCCCTCCAGCGTCAACCGGTTCGGTACCTCGGCCAGCACGCCGCCGATCTCCTGCAGCAGCTCGCGCATGTAGGGTTTGACCAGCGCGCTGCCGCTGTCGAACATCGGCCGGTTCTGCTCGTCGACGATCTGGATGCGCAGGCCGTCCGGCGTCATGTCGAGCCGGATCTGGGATTTCAGCGCCGCCAGCTTCGGATTCGCCGCCAGCACGTCTTCCACGTGCTGCTTCAGCACCTGCAGCCGCTGTGCCTCGGCCTGGCGCTGCTCGGCCTTCATCGCCGCCAGGTTGATGGTGCTGCGTGATGCGGTATCGCCCTTCTTGACCTGGCCGCCGCTGCGGGTGAGGTCGGTGCCGCCGCCCTTGATCACGTGCGACGAATCGCCCGAGCCGCTGCCGCCGCTCAGCAGTGCCACCTTCAGCGGCGCCTGGAAATAGTCGGCAATGCCCTTCTTGTCGCCCTCGGTCGTCGAGCCGAGCAGCCACATCAGCAGGAAGAACGCCATCATTGCCGTCACGAAGTCGGCATACGCGATCTTCCACGCGCCGCCGTGGGCGCCATGGCCGCCCTTCTTGATGCGCTTGATGATGATCGGCTGCAGCTTCTTCGAATCGCCGGCCATTATTTCTTGCCCTTCACATGGCCTTCGAGCTCAGCGAAGGTCGGGCGGTCGGTCGAGTACAGCACCTTGCGGCCGAATTCGACCGCCACCTGCGGCGCATAACCCTGCATGCTCGCGAGCAGCGTGGTCTTGATGCACTGCAGTTCCTTGCCGTTCTCGTCGTTCTTCTGCTCCATCAGCCCGGCCAGTGGTTCCGCGACCGCATAGGCCAGCAGGATGCCGAGGAAGGTGCCGACCAGCGCCGAGCCGATCATGCCGCCGAGGATCGCGGGCGGCTGGCCCACCGAGCCCATCGTGTTCACCACGCCGAGCACGGCGGCCACGATGCCGAACGCCGGCAGCGCGCCGGCCAGCCGGGCGATCGCCGCGGCGGGCGCATGCGCCTCGTGGTGGTGGGTGTCGATCTCGCTGTCCATGAGGCTCTCGATCTCGTGGGCGTTCAGGTTGCCCGAGACCATCATGCGCAGGTAGTCGGTGACGAACTCGACCACGTGGTGGTCGTTGCCCACCGTCGCGTATTTCTTGAAGAGCGCCGATTCGTGCGGGCGCTCGACGTCGTTCTCGATCGACATCAGGCCTTCCTTGCGCGCCTTCTGCAGGATGTCGTAGAGCAGCGCCAGCAGCTCCATGTAGCGGGCCTTCGAATACTTCGAGCCCTTCAGCAGCGTCGGCAGCGCTGCCAGCGTCGCCTTCAGCACCTTCGGCTGGTTGTTGACGACGAAGGCGCCGAGCGCGCCGCCCAGGATGGCCATCAGCTCGGTCGGCAGCGCGTGGATGATCACGCCCATGTTCCCGCCGTGCAGGACATAGGCGCCGAAGATGCATCCGAGGGCAACCGCGTAACCGATGAGGACGAACATGTTCCAGGCTGTTCCGTGTAAGGGGGGAGTGCGCACGCCGCGCTGGTCTCGGACCGTTATCGGCCCCCACCCCAGTCACTTGAGTGTCGAGGGGGGGCGGGTTCGGCAATCGCTCGAACAGCGCTGGAAAAAGGATTTCTTCTCACCCCTGCGGGGGGCTTTTGTTCACTGCGTGAGGCTGCTGCCGGGTCTCGCCCCGGCGGGCGAGTCACTTTCATTTGTCTTGCCAAATGAAAGTAACCAAAGCAAAGGCGCCTGAAAACCATACGGTTCGTTCAGTCTCGCTTCGGACAACACTGACACTTCGGCTGCACATCCCCGTTCATTGGGATTGTTGTTCTCCCGTGCCCCTCGTCTCGCTCGCTTCGCATCGCATCGTCTCGCGCCTGCGCTCGCCATGTGTCTTGGCGAAGCGCAGCGAGCCGGGTGGAGAAGAACGGCCAACAATCCCGTTGAACGTGGATGTGCAGCCGAAGTGGCAGTGTTGTCCGCAGCGTGAAGAACGAACCGTGGGTGTTGTATTGAAGCCCTTTGCTTTGGTTACTTTCATTTGGGCTTCAAATGAAAGTGACTCGCCCGCCGGGGCGAGACCCGGCCCCTCGCCCGGGCAGGGCAAAAGAAAACGGACCCCGAAGGATCCGTTGAAAGCACTTTTCAGCGCCAGGAGGAGATCAAGAAAACAAAAGTCGCTAACTCACACTACCCAGGGAAAAACAGAAATCGTTGAGAGCTTATCGACCGCCTTGCGGCCGACTTGAGCGCACAGGCGCTCAGTGCATCTGGATGCCACCGCTGGCCTTGCCCTTGCCAGCACGTGCCGGCGGGTTGCACAGGCCGCACACGTAGTGCTTCGAAATCTCGTGCGGGTGGCTGACGAAATGGCCGCCGCACTTCGAGCACTTGGTCATCGTCAACATGCCGTTGTCGACGAACTTCACCAGGCGCCAGGCGCGGGTCACCGACAGCAGCGCTTCCAGGCCCTGTGCCTGGGTCTGCTCGGAGTACAGCTGGTAAGCCTTGATGACGGTGTCGATCTCGTCCATCTCGGCCACCTTGTTCAGGTATTCGTGGATGTTCAGGAACAGCGAGGCATGGATGTTGGGCTGCCAGGTCATGAACCAGTCGGTGGAGAAAGGCAACTGACCCTTGCTCGGCGACTTGCCGGAGACTTCCTTGTACAGGCGCAGCAGGCGCTCGTAGGACAGGTCGGTTTCAGATTCCAGAACCTGCAGGCGAGCACCCAGGTTGATCAGCGTGACAGCGCGTTCGATCTGCTTGGCTTCGGTCAGGATGCTCTTGGTGCGGGTCATGTCTCTCTCCGGAATCTTGTGTGGTGTGGCAGTTTTTCGGCAGTCGCGAAGCTCAGGCGGCTTCGTGGTGGCGGCCAGCCATCAGGATGCTGGCGTGCAGGCGGCTCGTCGTGTCGTTCGAGGCAGCCTTGCCGTGGTTGGTCAGCAGACCCCAGACCAGGTCGTCGTCCATGCGGAAACGGCACAGCAGCGTGTTGCTGGCAGCCACCTTCATCATCTGCGCCGGCGTCAGCAGACCGATCAGGGAAGCGCTCTCGTCGCTGATGCCCAGGCGGTACAGCGCTTGTTCGCGGTCGCTGCGGATCAGGCTCTGGGCCAGCATCAGGTACGACAGATTGGCTTCACGGATTTCGGTCAGGATTTGGTCGGCGTTCATGTCTCGTTCCT